>NZ_JBGOOI010000003.1:0-154149 GCF_041439605.1 Vibrio sp. 1F169
GACAGCTCGGAAGGATCCTTCAACCGATCACTTTGGCTTTAACTGATCGGCATTACTCCTTAATAGGAGCTTTTTTGTGCGTGAAACTCATGGCTTGAAAATTCAATGTACGTCTTCAAATACAAGAAAACCGCCTAAGTAGACGGTTTCTAATTTCGTTATAGCGTTTTTCAAGTTTATTGTAGTGTGAATGACAATTAGGCTTGAGAGCTTTAATTCAGCTTATTAGTCACGAACTCTTTGTTTCTGACCATCAGCCACATCAGGCCGCCTAGCGTACCGACGGATAATTGAATAAAGCCTAGGTTTTCAATCAGTGACTCTGGGCGTATTGAAACTAATACCATGCCAAGCGAACCACAAATCATGCTGAAGAACTGTATCAGTGCGACGGCAGAGCCCGTGTCATGATCTTGTTGATTCAACATCAAGTTGGTACCCGGTACTCGCATGATGATCGCCATTAATGTCGCTGGTGCAGCGATGAACATGAAGAACCAAGGGGACAGGTCGCCAATGGTTAGGGTGAAGATTCCCGCAAGCGCTAATAAAGCAAAACATCCTGAGATGACCTTTTGAACCGGCATTCGGTAGGACAACTTCATGTAAATTGTTGGACCAAATGAGGCGCACAGTGCATTGAATGCGAACGCGTAACTAAACTGTTGTTCGGTCAATCCAAAGTGATCGATGTAGATATAAGAACCCGCCGCAAGAAAGCCCATCAACGCCATCGGTATGATAGAGAAAATGACCAGCAGCTTGACGAACGAGCGGTTTTTCATGACCACGCCCATTCTTCCCCATGAGCGGAATATAGAACCTTGGTATTTGTTTTCGAGTGTTTCTCGGTAGCAGCAAGCTAATACTGACGCAAATGCACCAAAAATGGCGAGGGTGACAAACATCATTCGCCAAGACGTAATTTTCAGTAGAAAGGCACCAAATACAGGCGCAACCATTGGTGCGATGATCACCAGTGACATGATAGTCGCCATGATCTTTTCACGTTCTCGGCCGTCGTAAAGATCTTTTACAATGGCAGTCGCGATAACGGTGATGGCACTGCCCGCAAAGGCTTGGAATACACGAGCGCCAATTAACTGTTCGATGCTATTGGTCATCGCGCACAATATGCTCGCGACCATATAGCCCGCTAATCCAATTAATAGGATCGGCTTACGACCAAATTTTTCGCTGAGCGGCCCCCAGAATAAAAGGCCGATGGCGTAAGTAACGAAGTAGCTGCTTAGGGTTAGGTTGACCATTGATCGGTCGGTATTAAACACCTCGACCATCTGCGGAAGTGCAGGTAAGTAAAGGTCGATGGTCAATGGAGGGAAAGCACTTATTATGACGAGAAAAAATAGCATACCGGTCTTTCCCAGTACTGGTTGTGGTCTCTTCAAGGTGGCTCTCCGTTGTCCAAGATAGGTTTCTAATTGGTGTGATATTGATATACAGAAGGCTAAGGCACGTTAGACAAGAAGGATAGAGTCGTTCGAGAATATAGTGAAAGTATCGATGAGCTTATCTTTATGAGTTCGAATCTACGAAGTCGGTCTGCGCACTGAATTGTATTACAAAACATTATTACTTTCATAGCTAATGAGTTCAATCAGTTAGTAGCAGGGTAGCTTGTAATCGCCAACTGCACATTGTAATGATTATCGAGTTGGCTTGTTATCTTTTCTTTGGGCGCTTTTCGACTAAACCGTTACGCTCTAAACCGCGTCTAACACTGCTGCATAGCTTACCAAAACGGCGCAGTTCTTCGAAGTTGGGGCCTTGGCCAATGGAAATACTGTGCTCCCAGTACATCAACTCACTGTCGACCATTTCTAGTAGCTTTTTAGAGCAACCCGAACAGTTTCCTTTTGGCCCACAGATAAACGTCTCTGATTCGTAAAGTGGGAGTTCGTTTTTAACTTCTTCAATTAGGCTCAGCATTGCTGAATTTAGGTCTGGCTTTTTGTCTGTGAGTGGTTTCAAGCTTAGTGCTTGCGAAGTGATCACGGAAGACGTAGTTGTGTTGGGTTGTATATTCAAAGCAGCTGATGACATATCAAAGGCCTCAAGGAAAGAAGAAGAGGCGCATGCTACTCGTCACAAAAAAGTGGACCTTGATGTAGTGCAATAAGCGTGGAAAATTATCCGAAAGGGGTAGGAGAAAGAGGGAGGCAGAGTCACAAATGGCTTGTGACTCTGGTTTATCTCCTAGGCTCAACGCAGAAAATAGGCTTAACGCTTAGAATTCAGCGTCGAACTGGAATTCCATCCACTCTTTGGTGACTGGGTGGTGCAGTGCAAGTCTTTCTGCGTGTAGGTGCAGTCGGTCGGCTTTATTGCCATATAGGCCATCACCCACGATAGGCATGTTAAGCCCTTCTTGGTGTGAACAGTGAACACGTAACTGGTGTGTACGGCCTGTTTTAGGGTGCAGGTAAACCTTAGTGGTTTGCTCGTTTCGCTCAATCACTTCCCATTTGGTTTCTGCAGGCTTGCCGTGTTCGAAGCAAACAATCTGACGAGGGCGGTCATACAAGTCGCCACGCAATGGCAGTCGAATATAGCCTTCATCTTGGTCTAGCACACCTTCAATCATTGCGACATATCGCTTCTCAACTTCACGAGTAATGAACTGCTTCTGTAGGCTTTTGTTCGCACGTCGTGTTAAAGCAAATATCAGAATGCCCGAGGTCGCCATATCCAAACGGTGGATAACAAATGGCCCTTCAACATCTTGGTGCATTTCTTGAACACGAGTGTAAGCCGAATCTTTGATGGTTTTACCCGGCACGGATAGAAAACCTGCTGGTTTGTGTACCACAACGATGTGATCGTCTTGGAACAGGATATCGAGGTCTTTGCCTTCAGCTGGGTTTTCTAGCAATGGGTTGGGATCGACTTCTAAGCCTTTCATCATGTGACCTAAAATCGGTACACACTTACTTTGGCAAGAGGCGTAGTATTTCTTGTGCTTACGGATTTCCGATTTCGGTGAACGACCCCACCAAAATTCAGCCAATGCCAGCGGTGTGTAACCGTTCAAATACGCGTATTGCAGCAGCTTTGGAGCGGCACATTCGCCAGAACCCGCTGGTGGTATCTTGTTTGGGGTGTCTTCAAAGATCTGGTTCAGATCCTCAATGTTTCCTTCCGCATTTTGGAAAGCGTATTGTGAAAACAACTTGTGTTGAAGCTGATGAGAAAGGTGCGCTCTTTGCTCTTTTAGCTCAGCCAGTTGAGAGGTGAAAACATCACCTTTAGCCTGCAACACTTGCAGGGTCTGTTCCCAGTTGAGTTTTAGGTATTTCTGCTGGTTCTTGTCGGCAACACTGGCCTTGTTTAGCTCGTTATTTAGCTGTTCGAAAGCTTGCTCATCAAGGTTTTCTTTGCCTTGTTCACGTTGTTCTTTACGTGTTTTTCGGCCTTCTATAATTAATAAACGTTGCGCTTCAATCTCTTGTTCAGCTTGTGCTTTTTGTTGTGCCAGTTGCTCGCACAGTTCAAGGTAATCAGCGTTTGCTTGCAGCGCTTTAAATTTCGCATTCACAGCCATCATGTCGGCTGTGTCTTGATGGAAAAAGCTGTCGCTGCTCAACATGTCGAATACGGGTGGCACAAAATGGGGCAGTAGGTTTTGGTCTGCGATTTTTCCAGAGAAAGCAGAGAAGTAACCCAATTCACCTTCTGGGCTTTTCACCAGTAACACACCAAACATTTTGCCGCGACCAGCGTCAGAATCTAGTCCGAAGTCATGCTGCCAGTCGGTTTGTGTTTCTAGATATTGTTGAAGCTGATGAGAGGCTATTTCACACAGTGGGTGCGGTTCGTAGTAGAACGGGAATGTGAAACGCTCAGGCAACGAATATGACTCGATCGGCTGTTGAAAACGAGTGAAGCAATGCTCAGGAGTATGGCTGTTTTCTGAGTCGTGCGTTGGTTTTGATGAGTGCATAGTCGTATTAATACTTATATCGTGGTGATAAATGGTTGTGAGTCTACTGTGTATGTTTAAAGGCTTTAAACACAGTACAAGGCGGCGATTCTACTCTTTATCGAAATACGCCTCAAATAAGAAATGGTTCTATTACAGGATAGCTAAGCGAGATGGTTAACACTGAACCCATGAGTTATAGCTTGAACTTCATTAATTGATGAGTAACTTCTCGTTTCTAATCAGAGAAGGTAACTTAACCAGTGAAGGGTGGTAGCCTTGCCGCCCTCCTGTTCAACCTAAGGTAACGTTATGATTCCACTCAATACTTCGATTGTATCTGGTGTCGCTATTTCAGAGATCGACGGACAAATGAAAATGCTACTAATGAAACGTGTGAAGGGCGAGTTTTGGTGCCATGTCGCGGGCTCGATTGAAGCGGGTGAAACAGGCTGGCAGGCTATCGTGCGCGAGTTTGAAGAAGAGACCCAAATTAAAGTGGAAGCTTTGTATAACGCGCAGTTTCTGGAGCAGTTTTACGAGGCGTACGTGAATGTAATTCAGCTAATCCCGGTCTTTGCAGTGCTATGCCCGGCCAACCAAGCGATTGAACTGAATGACGAGCATACCGAGTATCGTTGGTGCAATTTAGAAGAGGCAAAAGCGTTGGCGCCATTCCCTAACCAACATGCCGTCTACGATCATATCTGGTCGTATTTTGTCGATAAGCCAGTCAATCCGCTTTACCGAGTGAAATTGAACTAATACTGGTTGTTTAAGATCTAGGACTTACCAAGGTAAGGGGTTAAAAAGGCGCTCACTTGTTCTTGGCATAGTCCTACATCCACTTTCACTCCGTGTGATTCAAGTATCGCCACACCACGACCATTATTGCGAGGGTCTGGGTCTAGCATCGCCACTACCACGTGTTTTACACCGGCTTTAACCAATGTATTGGCGCAAGCGGGTGTTCTGCCAACAAATGAACATGGCTCTAAAGTTACGTAAGCGGTAACGCCTTCCATTTCTCCGTCCGTTTCGCTGTCATAGCTATTCAGTGCTTCAACCTCGGCGTGGTTTCCACCGACCTTTTGCGTATATCCAACAGACACCACCTTATCGTTCTTCACCAAAATACAACCCACAGGCGGGTTTGGTTGGCAATCGGGTAGGGCTTGGCGCGAAGCTTCGAGTGCTTGCAGCATGTATTGTTGGTTCATGGTCGTTACTCAGTATGACGAGAGAGCGTAGCTGCTAGTCGCCACGCGCGGTTGATGAGTTGGTTAGTTACTAACTTACTAAGCTAATAAATTGATAAGCTAAGCAAGTGGGGGCATGTTCGATCTGATTGGGCTTTTAGTCAATGGTTTTACAGAGGCAAAGTTTGATTCGACATAGGTTAACCATGCTAACTACGGTGTCATAAGGTAGAGTTGATGTTGTCTACGCAATAGAGCTCAATTATTGAATCACCACGATAATTAATTTAATAGGCTAGCCATAAATTCGCTGACCGGCTCTGACAATAAATCTTGTGTGTGGTCACCGCCAAAGGTAGCTAGCCCGCTTTTTCCTTCGATTATGCCAGACTTAATAATTACTTTTGTTTTAACATCAACAACTGTAATTTTTACGCTTACTTTATCTGGCTTTGCTGACCATTCAGTCGCGCGATCTTCCCAGTGTAATATGGTAGGAAAAATTAAGTAGTCGAACTCATTGCTTTTCGCATATTCAAGGACAAAATTGTAGTCAGCTGCTTGGTTAGCGATTGCGACGTTGTTTAGTTTTGTGAATAACTCTGATTGAAGAGCTTTACTCACCATTAGTCCTGAGCCTGAATAATAGTGCTTCCCATACTCCCCATTCTTTGAGCGGCCGATTAAAACTGAATCACTTGTTTCAAATTTAGCTGTCGAGTTTACATCCGTAACCTGAAGTTTATGTGTATCAGCACACCCAATGATAACTAAGCTTATAAGTATCAGTAACGCACGTAAAATCGACATAATAGCTACCTTATATGGATGTGAGTTAATATTAACCATAGTTTATATTAAACATATTAATGTATAAAACTTGCGACTAATTAGTACGAGCGACAAAGGACCCTTTGAGACTCAAACAACCAATAGTTAACTTCGGCCAATGAGTTAACCAGTTTTTAGACTGAACTCGTTGATCAAACACGTCTCTGCTGCGATTGGGATTCGGTGTGATCTTTAAATCAAACAAACTCTCTAAACCAAAAGCCGAAATGCACTCGATTTCCCCTGTCGGGCTTTGCTTGACGGCGACTGCGGTTTCTTTCTCTGGCCAGTAACGCATCGCATCCAATGAGCTTTGATAGGGCTCATCCTCGTTTCGAGTATGCATGTTGGCTTGATTGCGAACTTGCCAATTTAATTCAGGCAACCGTTGTTGAAGTAGAGCCTCGTATCTAAGACCCGATTCGTAGAAGGTATCAATAGGATCAAAGTAGATCACATCAATATCATTAAGTGGAGTCGGGGAAGCATAACCATGTAGGTCGTCCCAAACTAGGTTTCTCACAAAGCCCGCAGCGACATAGCACTGCGGTAAATCCAGCTGAGCGACACAGTCTAAAACCTGCATTCGTAAGGGATCTTGTTTGATCAACGTGACGATGTGGTTGGCTAGCGGACGTATCATTATGATGTCGGAACGTCGGTGACTTGGTAATGACGTGTCACGTTCTTGGAGGTTTCACTCCATTCAGACGTTTTTACTCGCTGTTGGTGCGCTTCAAACGCCTCACGGCTAGTGAATTCTTCATACACTTCAAAACGATTAGGTTGAAGTGAGCTTTGACTGACTCGAAACACGATACAACCGGGTTCTGAGAGTGTGAGTTCCTTATGAACAACCAGCGCTTGTGTGACGGCTTCTAGGTCGTTGTCTGGCACAAGAATATGCCCTTGTAGAATGACTTTACTCATGATCACGTCCATTTAATTACGTCTATTTAATTTTGTCCGCTACGGCTTTTTACCCGTTACAAACATAATCCCATTTTGATGTTGTGACGTATAGGCTAATGTGGCGATTAATTGTTCACATTGAATATAGGATTGGTTACGCTGTAACCTTGCGAGTAAGGCGAGTAATAAAAGATAGGATGCTGGAACTAAATCCGCATTGGTCCGGTCTATTAAATTAGTATCATTGAACTGTATTGATACTGAAATGAATTTGTCATCTGAGAGAACTAACCTTAATTTTGAAGAGCGGCTCATAGGATTGAATTGAGCCATAGTTGATATATAGGTCATACTTTGATGTAAATGGTACTCAAAACTCTATAAATTTTGTGATTTGTATCATTGATCTGGCCATCAAACACCGTTAGATTCGAATGGTTGGCAATAAAAATAGCTCATGAAGAGCAGTTAAAGAAAAGGAAATATCCCTTATGAAAAAAATGAGAAGAGCACAGCTTCATCGCGTTCGCATCCAATACTGGAAAGACACAGCGAAAGAAGCCTCAAAGAAATAAGCTTTAAATCGTAAAGCTTTAAGAGAAAAAAGCTGAAAAGCTTAATCAAATGTAAAACGCAACAAATCGATTTCATTAGCACTCTCAAGGACCTTCATCTGGTCGGCGACTAAAGAAATCATTCTCCAAAGAGCTGACAGGCATTAACAACAATGCATTCAATGTCAGCTCATTAATACCTCCTCTTAGATTATCTTGTTGCTTCACTCTGTTACTCCTCACTAAAACCCCTTTGCACCTTTGTTCTTGTTACCCATCTCTGTCTTGGCAAAGTCGTGATCAAAAAAAGCTTCCGATTTCTCAGAAGCTTTGATTTAGATTTTGATATCTGGTGTGGTTACCTGCTCGGGAGAGATAACACCAACGTCAGGAGCGAATGCGTTAACGTTGGAAGAGCGTCTTCAAACTGACATCATCGGTTCGGTTCAGCTTTAGGCTCAGCAGATAGCCACCAACACCGATCAGTGCGTAAATACCTAGAGATAAAATCGGCGCTTCTGCAATCGCACTGAATGGGTTGCTTGCTATGAGCACATTCATTGGCAATGACGCGATGAGAGATAGGAAGTCATTGATGCCATAGAACCCAAACACGGCGACAGAGAGGAACTTAATCGCATAGCTTGAGATGAAAATGACAAGCAATGGAGAGTTTACCAGCTGCGAAATCGCTAGAGTGACGGTTGCCAGTGGCAATAAAACCAGTGCAACTAACATCATTCGTCCAAAAAACACGACCCAATTGCTCAGCACATAAAACAGTGATTGCTGCTCTACTATCAATGCCAATTGTTGTTCGCTTGAGACGTTCAATATCCAAAATAGGAAGTCAGCGAATAGAACTAATAGCGCGCAGATAGCCGGAATAACCACTAGACCGAAGCCTAGCTTCACGCCGTGAGTCATGGCATTGGATACTGGCATGCTTCTCCAAAACATCGAACTGCCTTCTTGGCGCTCTTTACGCAGTGTTTTAGGGATGTAAAGCGTCGAAAGTATGAGTGAAATAAGGCCAGCACCAAAGTAGATCACTGAGTTGAGGTCTTGTGCGAACTCTCTGTGTATGTCGCTTACGTCACCATTCACTTCCATTTGGAAGAAAAACTCATGCTGCGCTGCGCCATTGAAAAACAAACTAACGAACAGCAAGAAACCACATAACGCGATAAACAGAGGCAATCGAGTGTTAATTTTGTGCTCGATCAGTTCTTTTTCTAGCATATAAAAAGTTGGATGCATTATGCCTTCTCCGTCTGTGTTGCAAGGAATAGGTCTGCGAGACCAACGTTGTAGATGTTACCCAATGATTCAACTTGCGCTTTGTATTGACCTTCCAATAACCACTTAGTGGTTCCTAGCCCTGGCTGTGAGGTCAGTGGATTGAGTTTCTGAATTTCGCTTGAGTGGTTGTTTGCGACATCGATAATGAAATAGTCGTTCTCGATGTCTTCCATGCTCTTTTGCAGCACACAATGGCCTTGTTTTAGAATCAATACGTCCGTTAATAGGTGTTCAATCTCTGAAACCTCGTGGCTAGCGATGATCATCGCGCGTTCGCCGTCATGGAACCACTCTAGGAGGTGGCGATAAAAAGTATCGCGGTAGAGCAGATCTAGACCTAGCGTTGGCTCATCTAAGATCAACACTTGAGTGTCGGTCGCGATGATGATCGCAAGGTGAAGTTGTACCTTCATCCCTTTAGAAAGCTGTTTGATCGCTGAAGACAGCTTAACGTTGGTGCTACTTAACGTCTGTTCTGCTTTTTGCTTGTTGAAGCTTGGGTGCACGCCTTGGGTGTATCGAAGCAGTTGTTTAACGGTCATCCACTCGGGTAGCACATTAACATCTGAAATGTACGACAGGTGCAACATGAGTTCTGCATGCTGGTGGATAGGGTGATAGCCGTTAACTTCTATCTCACCTTGATAGCTGTGTCCGCCAAGCAGTGATTTGATCAGAGTCGATTTCCCTGCGCCATTGTGGCCTAGCAGACCAAGCACTTGCCCCGGTTTTAACTCAAAGCTGATGTTCTCGACACCCACTTGATTTGAATAGGTTTTGGTTACGTTTTTCACTGAAAGTAAAGTACTCATGACTTGTCCTTTATATGTTGTTCTAGCTGTTTCACGAGTTCTTCGACACTCATATCAATGATGCCTAGCGTCTCAGCGATGGCTGGGATCTGTGTGTTGATGAATGATTGATGTGCGGACTCTTTCAATTTTTGAAGTGCCCCTTCTGCGACATACATACCTTGGCCGCGTTTTTTCTCTACCAAGCCTTCATCCACCAGTAACTGGTAGCTTTTCATGACAGTAAGGTGGTTGATCTTGAGATCGGCGGCAACCGCACGCACTGAGGGCAATGCTTGTTGTTCTAACCAAACACCTTGAAGAATTTGGTCACTGATCTTTGCCGCTAGCTGCCTAAAGATCGGTTGGTCGTCTTTCCATTCGGTCATAATTAAAACTGCATGGTGATATACATGTGTATAACACTAAGCTTTTTATTCAGATTGGCAAGGTTTTTATAAAAATGAAGAGTATATTTTTATGTTTGAGAGAAATGTATTGGGTTATGAGAACGCTTGAAGCCTACTTCCTTGTGGGCTCTCAAGTCGTTGTATGATCAATGGCAATTAAACAAGAAAAGGGAGGTCATCAATATTTAAATGAGGTGGTAGATAATTACTCCTCCGAGTGACTAGGTCTACTGTACAGATAACCTTGATGTAGGTTGTAGCCTAACTGACATAAGATATATTGCTGCCTGCGCGTCTCGACACCTTCATAAATCATCGTGATGTTTGATAAGCGTCCAATCTCCGATATATTAAGCAATACTCCTTGATGATAATCTCCTGACTCAATGTCTTTAACAAAACAACGATCCAGTTTTAGGTAGGTCGGAGAGATAGCACTAATTATTTCAATGTTGTTGTTACCTGTACCAAAGTCGTCTAGCGCGATGGTGATTCCAAGATCTTTGATCATTTTGATGTTGTCGATGACCTCATAGCCATAGCCAATGTTTGAATACTCTGTTATTTCTACGACAAACTCATTCGCTTCCATCGTGACTAAATGCTCTTTGAGCTTTGTAAAGTTAGATCCCACCAACGCACTCGGGCACACATTGACACCGTAGATATCATGGCTATTGTCTAACTTCGCTTTTTTTACTGTTTCAATGATTAAAATAGTATGAAAGGTCAACAAATTAGTACGTCTCATGGTGTTGATGAAACTCAGAACGCCTACGTTACGCACTCTAGACAATAACTCGTAATATAAAACGCTATTGTCGTCAGTGTTGATTATGGGCTCTTCCTCGAAGGATATGTGTCGCCAACGAAGCAGGTAAATGCCAAAGCCAAGAATATATGAGCGATAAAGTAGCGTGGCGATCACCAGAGAAAAAATGACCCACAGAAGCACAATATCATCACTGTAGAAAGTGATGGTTGCACCGGTTGGAAGTGGGGCTTGATAAATAGGCTGACTGTTTTCGCCTAGGTTTAATATGTAGTGACCATTTTTTTGTATGGAAACTGAATCAACCAAAAGAGGGAGTAATGAGTTCTTATATCTAGCTTCAATAGACCATTTAGAAATACGCGCAATGAGTTCGATGTCCTCTTTGGGGTCTGAGAAGCGTGAATAAGCAAAATCTAGGCTATCGTCAAAATTTTCAATTTGGTCTAGTTCAACCATTTTTGATTGTGTTTTGGATATGTAGCATGAACCATATGGCGTTGTCATCAAAACAGAATCAAGGTTAAGTGAGTGCCTCAATGCGTACACTGCAACTTCGCTATCACAGCCATAGTTCATTACTTCCTCTACTATTTGCTTTGCGTTTTTACTGTATTCATCTGCAATTTTCGTTGTATAAAGGATTTGGAAGAAGTAGACAACGAACAAAAAAAATGAAGAAACGGTACAAACGGTTATAAAGCCTCTGATCAACTCTTTTTGGTAAGTGTTGAGCATCAGCTTCAACATCTCGATATGGCTGAGCTTGAATTGGTTGATGTTGTATTTTGGTGTTATACGGTTGGTTGTACTTTTATCTAGGTCGATAAAATAACCAACCTTATAAAGGTTCGAGATAAGTTCACTATTATTGTTAATTTTGGCTTTCTTACACAGATTCCTATACTTTTTTCTTATCGAAGCAATAATGTTCTTTAAAGCGTACAAGCTGAACTCTTCATCGAAGTGTAATTTAAATGACTTTTCAACATCTCTAGCAGATTGAGGGTTTGATATCGATGAATGCTCAATAAGATATTTGAAAACAAAACTTTCTTTACTATTAAGACTTTCCTCTGATATCTTATTACTGTTCCTTTTTATGTATATTTTTTCTTCATTATAAATTAATTGCAAGCTCTCATAGTTATTGTTTATATTGAAAGAACAATGCATAGCTTAACTCCTAAGCGATAGTTATTATATTTACGTGATTGATATGTGATGCTGAGATTTTCATTCAACCTAAGAGTCCTTTCTAAATAACATAACTAATGTCACTATTTCTCTCAAGATGTTGATACTAATCGCAGAATTTTGGGGTCAATAACAGGTTATAGAGATGTTCACCCAAAACTTGAATTTATAAATAAAAGTTGATGATTTACAAGGGGTAAAGTGGATTTATCCATTTATTTTGGCATTTATCCATTTCTAGGGGCTGGATTTTTACTTTTTGTCTTGTTCTGTAATTTTTGTCATTCCCTCTTTGGAAAGCTAATTTGGCTTTTGGTTTTATATGATTAAATTATTTATATGTCAGATCGCCCGGTTTTTTATGATTATCTCGATATGGTTTATTTATTGTTAATTTTGAGAATATAGTTTTATTTTCTATGTTAATTTGTATTGCACTTGTTTTTACTTCTGTAGTGGATTGTTTCTATAAGGATGGTTTGATTTTATTTTAATGTCATTTAAGTTTATGTAAATAAAGGAAATAAATTCAAGATTACCCGATCTATAAGAAAAGGTAATATCTAGCATTATTTTCCAGAGCATAGTATAAGTATAAATTATCTAGACTTGGGTATGACGTAAAAGTTACGTAAGCGGTATAGTTGATAGCATTTTCGCATCTACCACTTACATAATTATATTGTGCTTGGGGAATTTAATTGCTTTAGTAAGTAACCCCCTTAGAGTCGAGTTATCTACTAGACAAAAATCGCATTTCGACTTCATCGGGTGGGATAGGTTTGCTGAACAGAAATCCCTGTAAATATTGATATCCGCAACTGATTAAGAAAGCTTTTTGTGTTTCAGTTTCGAACCCTTCCGCAACCACCATAAGCCCCAATTTTTCACAGATAGCATAGGTGGCTTGGACAATCGCTTCGCTCCCTTTATAGGTGCCATGGACGAAGCTTTTATCTAGCTTAACGGTACTAATTGGCAAGTCATGCAACATAGAGAGAGAAGAGTAGCCAGTGCCGAAGTCGTCAAGGTGTAGCTCAACGCCTAACGCTGAAATATCGTCTAATGCTTGTCTGACTTCACCGTGTTTGAAGATCATTGAGGATTCAGTGATCTCAAGGGCGATACTTTTAGGTTGTATGTTGTAGAAGTTGAGCATTGCCGATAGTTGCTCTGCAAAAGTAGTGTGCATCTGAATACACGAGATATTGATGCTCATTACCAATTCATCATCAAATTTTCGGTGCCATATCGACAGTTGCTTAAGTGCAGAGTTAAGGACCCACTTTCCGAGTGGAACAATCTGTCCAGTTTCTTCCGCTAGGCTAATAAACTCATCAGGCTCGATGTTGCCCAGATCTTTATCCGACCATCTAAGTAGGGCTTCAAACCCTTTAACTTTATTGCTATTGGTGTCCATTATCGGTTGGTAATGAAGATTGAGGTCATCACCTTCTAGTGCCAGAGTTAACCTATGGCGTATCTCTACTTGCCGATGTAGAATCTGCGCTAAATTTGGAGTAAAAGTTTGGAAGCGGTTCCGACCATTGGCTTTGGCAACATGCATCGCCATTCCGGCCTGCTTTAACAATGATTCTTTATCCGTGGCATTATCTGGAAAATGAGCAGAACCTATGCTGCAACCTACAGATAAGGTGCCAATTCCTTTTATTTGGAAGCTTTTGTTCAAAGAATCGATAGTGCGAGAGCAGAGTAACGGGATATTTTGATTTTTTCGGGCGTGAGCAATCACGATGAACTCATCACCACCAAAGCGACCAATTGTGCATGTTTCGTCGAGGATCTGTTTAAGACGTTTGCCAACTTTTTTGAGTAGTTGGTCACCAACACTATGCCCATAAGTGTCATTCACCAACTTAAAGCCATCAAGGTCCACAAACATCAATTCAAAGGGCGAGCGACAGGCAATACTCGATTCGAGCCTTTTGGTGATCCCGCGGCGGTTGTAGAGCTCAGTGAGACAGTCGTGCTCTGCGTTATATCGAGCTTTAATCAAATTTTCTTTTTGTTTGGTGGTACAGGTTAGGTTTAATAGCAGTTCACTTTTGTCAAACAACCACTTTCCATGAACATCAAAGTGGTGGGTTTTATTTTCAATTTTACAGCTGACTTCCTCCAAAATGTCTCGACCTTTGCGAGCTGAAAATAACCATTGGTCTGCAACTTCTTCGCTTGAAACAAAATCGGATAGGCGACTAAACGGCGAGCCGTAGTTTTTAGAAAAAGCGGAGTTTGCACTCACTACGCTTCCCACTTTGTTGAATAAAAGAGAGAGGTTGGAACCATCAGAGTATGTGAGATCGCGTTTTAAGCTCTCTTCTTCTGCGATGACTTGCGCTAGCATCCCTGTTCGGCCATCGGGTAATGGGATTCCAGAGAAAAGACATAGTGCGCGTTTAGAAATGTATTTTGGGGTGAAGTTCCACCAAGTCTTTACACTTTGATTTCGCTGAAATTGTCTCTGATATTCTTCAAGCGTTGCTTCGATCGCTTTTGACATTTCAATACCAAAATCGCGTGAGGTCAGTTCAAATAGAGATTCAGACTCCCAAAGAGGGAGGGCACTGCTGTTTGCCCAGGTTATTCGCTTATTATCAATGTCATATATCCAGATAGGACACTTTAGATGTTCGAAAGGTTGGTAGCTGGTCATCATAATAAATTCGGGGAACTCATACTTTAATCGATTTATGCAGACAGGTGTCGTGCTTTGGCAGTGCATCTATCAAATTGAACTCTGACCTTTAACTGTCATGAAGAAGCTATGTGTTTAAGAAAAATCAGGAGTTAAAGAAGAATTTAGCGATAAAAATAGCGTTTAAAGATTCAGTGAACGGATAATTTTGGTTACTTTTCCTTCCGGGGTGCTTTCAATCGCATAGCCTTTATTGTCCCCAAAAATTTCCCCGTTGATGAAGTTCCAACCTATTGATGTCTTGACGATTTCTTTCGGGAAGCGATCGTCAAACATTGAATGATTTGTGTATACCGTCTCAATGGCTTCAAATAATAATTGGGCTTGATCTTGGTTAGTGACGATGAAGTCTTCTTTCAGGCACATTGTTAATTCTGGAAGGGGTTGAGTAGTGAAAGGTTCAGTCATCGCGCCGACTACCCCATTATGTGAATAAAAGCGATATGAACCAGAGCTGCTTTCGTTGCCATCTGGAGATTTAATGCTTGGGGTTGTTAGGTAGAAATTACAGTTGAAGACCATCTTTTGGATAATACTATTTTGTGGTGTGACTTGAATATCTATCCAAGAGCTTACTTGCGCTTTGATTTGATTCATCACCTCATGTTTATTAGGAGCAGCGGTGACTCGTGTTGCCAACAAAGCGGTTATGGTCAGTAACATTAAAAGCGATTTGTTCATCTTTAAGTGGCCTTGTGACAAAGTGACTTTTGTTTAATCAGTAAGTCACCGTTGTTTATTATTTGAGTTAATGATTAGCCGAATAAATGTTACTTGAAGAAGACTTTACTTGATAGAGGGGGAGAGAGCTTGATAATGGAACATGCTATTTGATTGGTTAAGTAATCGTTTTCTTCAATTTTTTAGAATACGATCGCGGTTTTAAAATCTGTCATTTTGTTGATTTGAAGTGTTACTAACTATTGTGTTATTAATGTTTAGCAAGTTTATTTGAATGAGTTTTGTAAATTCTTTTAATGTAAGTGTGCGTAAGAAGGTAAGCAAACGTAAGCATTTAAGCATTTAAGCGTTTAGATTTTCCGTTTTTGACGGGAAATTAATCAATAAATGAGCGATTTTGTTGCTGAACGATGGTTTGTAAACGTGTATGTACAAAAGTGATTAATATGTTTTGCGTACGGTAAGTTAGTGACTTCAATAACAATATTGATGATATATGAACAGTATATATACTGCCCTCGCTTTTAATAAATGCTGGTGATAGAAATGTCGAAAACCAAAGTGCTGATTGTCGAAGATGACCAGGCGATAGCGCGTTTAACTACGCTTTACCTCGAAGCTGAAGGCTACAATGTTAGCGTTGTCCATGAAGGGGATTTGGCCATTGAAGCGATCCGCAGTATTGAACCCGATCTCGTTCTGTTGGACTTGATGCTTCCAGGAATGAGCGGCGCACAGATTTGCCGACAGGCTCGCGAATTTTATAATGGGATTATCTTAGTATTGACTGCCTCTGCTGATGAAATGAGTGAGGTTAGTTTGTTTAAGTTTGGCGCGGATGACTACGTAGCAAAACCTATTCGTGGTCATGCATTATTGGCACGAATTGAAGCACTATTGCGTCGCGCAGCCCCTGTTGTTGCTGAGCCTGACACGACCGCTGAAACCCCAGGTGAAATTGTGATCAACAGTACAGCTCAAAGTGCCACTCTGTATGGACAGAACCTAAAGCTCACCTCTGCCGAGTTTGAAATTCTAAATCTTCTTGTTAATAACATTTGTCAGGTCGTTACTCGAGATCAATGTTGCCAGCTATTTAGAGGTATTGATTATGCCTTTAACGACCGCTCTATTGATATGCGCGTTTCAGGGTTGCGCCGGAAGCTGCGTATGCATGCAAAAGATAAGCAGTTGATCCGTACGGTTCGTAACAAGGGGTATATGCTGGTTGTATAAGTCTATCGCGGTGAAACTTCGATCTGTTTCTATGTTTACTCGTTTGTACCTTGGAATTGTGGCAGGGATGTCGGCAACGATATTTTTGTTTTGGAACCTTGGTGAAGGGCACATGCGGCGTACCCAGATCGAAATATTCCTTAATGATGGCATCTACTTTTCTGAGCAGTATGTTCGTCAACACAACCGAGAAAACTCGCTATATAAAGAACTCGACAGAACAGGCTACCAGCAATTTTATATTTTCAATTTACGCCTGTTGGAGAATTGGTCGGGAGAGGCTCCGTGTCAACGATGCGAGTTATTTACCACCTTGAATGGTGTACCGGTATACCTAAGTGAAAATAATCTCTATTCGGCAGTATTTCAGCTACCAAATTCTAGGTTTAGCTTTGCGTTCAGTGAGGTAGGCGATTTCTTCTCACCTGAAATTGAGTGGTATGAAGATTCAGAAAGAAACTTTCTTATCGGGCTTTTGTTGGCCGTTATCTTCGCTATTGGCGCAAGTGTTTACTTACCTGTTAGGCGTTTTCAAGAAAGAATAGAGTTACTTGTTGAGAAACAGAAGCAGTTTGGTAAGGGGAAGCTGAGTACTCGCTCTGACGTAGATGATATACACCCAGTGTCTGAGCTAGCCAAAAGTTTTAACTTCATGGCTGAGGAGATTGAGAGCAAAGTAAAACAAAGTCATATATTTGCTCAAGCGATTCCACATGAAGTCCGTACACCGCTAAGCCGTATTCAATTGGCGACGGATCTCTTAAGGCGGGAAGCTCCAGAGCATCATCAGGTTTTTTTCGATGATATTGATACCTACATCGGGGATATCAACGACCTCACGTCAGAAATTATCATGCTGTCGAAGTTGAATGTCATGGATAATTCTTTCTTCGAGCTTGTTAAAGTGAAAGCTGACCTTCGCGAGTATTGTTTAGATAGAATCCGTTACTCGGAGTTAGACAATGTTATTTTTGAGTCCAAAGTAAAGCTAGAGTGCAAAATTAAGTGTGATTGCTCGATGGCGCGTTTGGTTTTTGATAACGTGATTAAGAACGCTGGGAATTACACACAAGACAAAGTCTGGGTAACTCTGGACGAGAACTCAGAAAATTGGCTGGTTCTGATTGAAGACAATGGCTCTGGGATACCGGAGGACAGGCGTGAAGAAGTATTCCTTCCGTTTTCTCGCTTAGATTCTAGCAGAGCATCAGCAACTGGTGGGTTAGGGTTAGGTCTAGCGATCGCGATTTCAGCGGCTAAAAAGCTTTCTTGGGACATTCGGATCTGCGATAGCAATCGCGGTGGTGCTAAGTTCTGTATCTTAATCCCAAAGATCACGTAAATGATTTTAGTAAGAGACCAATTAGACTCTTAAAAATGAAAGCCACGGTTTAATATCGTGGCTTACTAATTTAATTAACTTACTAATTACCAATTATCATTCACTATCAATTGGCAAAATTTACCAAGTAGAAAATCAAGCTTAGATATTGTTGGCGCTTAAACGATGAAGGCCATAAATAGCATGATCTATGATACGGCCATTTAAGTTCTCGTTACGAGTTATGATACCTTCTAATGTGAAATGTAAGCGCTCACAAACCTTGCGACTACTCTGGTTGCCAGTTGCAGCTGATATCTCCACCTTTTCCATATCTAACTCATTGAAAGCAATATCAATGAGCTTCTCAACTACGCGTGTAACGATCCCGTTACCTTGGTAAGTCTCAGACAACCAATAGCCTATCGTGACTTTCTGTTTGCTGTGGTCAATGGTGTTAAAGCTACAGTTACCGACGATATTGTCTTTGTACACAATCGCACATGTCATGCTTTTGCCTTCCGCGTAATCATGTAGCGAGCGCTGGATGAAGATCCTAAAGTCCTGCTCTGTTTTGCAGTGCGGTGGCCATGCTAACCATTGGCTAAGATACTCATTTTGGTTTTGTGAAATTTCCGCGTAATGAAATGCGAAGTTCTCTTCAACCAGAGCGATGGATAACTCTTCATCGATAACTGTTTTAAACATGTTTTCCCTTTTCTTTTGGCTGATGATTTAAGTGTCTTTTGGTCGGCAGGTTATAATGTCACACAATTTTGAATATGCAACCACTTGTGGCACGAATTATTCGTGATACGCTAGATCTATCACGAAACACATTAAACCTTATAATAATTGCGGGTATGATCGTTAGTCATGTATTAGTATTAGCAGCCTAAATATATAAAAACTATAAAAATACTAGGCTTAAGTAATGATTCAACATTGCCAAGAGGTAACCGTAGACCTAAGAAAGGCTCTATTTGGTATTGCTAAGGCGCTTGATAACGTCGGTTTTGAAAGCAAAAACCATGGACAGAGGGTGGGTTACATCGCGTATCGATGTGCTCTGAGCGTGGGGTGGGAAGAGGAGCAGGCACAGCTCGCATTTTCGTTAGGGCTAATTCACGACTGCGGAGTGTCGCAAATAGACGAGCAACGTCGACTGAATTCGGGGTTTGTTCCCGACTCGACTTATTACCATTGTCAAAAGGGCTACCAAATTTTAAAGGAGTGCCCTGTTCTTTCTATATTTGCTAAGCCAGTTCTTTATCATCATACCCCTTGGTTAGATCTAAAGACTATGAATATCAGTGAATTAGAAAAGGAACTGGCTGCAGTTGTGATGCTTGCTGACAGAGTTGACTATCTATATGGCATAACAGCTTCTGATCGTTATGGGAACCTAACCCCAGACGGTAAAGCGAGCATTATTGGACGTTTGACTGAGCAAGCGGATGAGATGTTCGAAACCAATCTTGTACAGCACATGTGTGAGTTGGTCGATCTGGATGATTTTTGGTTCTCGATGGAGACCCCTTACATCGAGAATATGAGAGATAACTTTGAACCTGTGCCCTTTTTCTCTCAGCAAATGTCGCTGGATGAGACAGTCGCCTTTGCCGAGTTTATTGCTAATGTCGTTGATACGAAAAGCTCGTTCACTTTCAAGCACTCGTTGAAGGTAGGGCAACTTTCTGAATATCTAGCTAAACAACTTGGTTATTCACGCACAACGCAGAGAAAGCTCTATTTAGCTGGTTTAGTTCACGATATTGGCAAACTGCAAACCCCTGGTGACATTCTTCATAAGCCAGATTTGCTCACTGACGAAGAATACTGTTGTATTAAACGCCATGCGACAGATACTCGATTCGCGCTGCAGGAGCTATTTAGTTCGCCTCAGGTGTGTCAGTGGGCTTCCGATCACCATGAAAGGTTAGATGGTTCAGGCTATCCGATGGGTAAAACGGCTGAAGATTTAGATCAACCCAGTAGAATTGTTGCTGTAGTCGATGTATTCCAAGCATTAACCCAGTCTCGCCCCTATCGTAAAGGTATGACACTGGAAGAAACTCTAGCGATATTAACGGAACAAGTTGATAGTTATAAGTTGGATCGAGAAGTGTTTGAATGCCTTAGAAAGCACGCAGAGTACTGTTTTGAACTATCGACGGACAAAAGAATGTACGCGTTTTAACTTTGGTCGTTTTTAGGATTCAACTCACCTTTAAATTTAAGGTAAATGAAATATCTACTTTATTCAAACAATGAAAAAGCCGACTGTGGGTTGCGCGAGTCGGCTTTTATTCACTTCTCTTTCGAGTCTTTATCTCTATCTACGCACGATTACAAAGCGTCATCCACGATATCTTTAAGTCGGTCGTAAGGCACATATCCTGGTAAAACATCTCCGTTCATCATCATGGTTGGAGTGCCCGTTAAGCCGAGTGCACTGAAGGTTTGGTGGTTAGTGGTTAGAACCTGGTTTTGTTCTTGAGTTGTTTTTAGTTCCGCCTCTGTTCCCGTCTTCTTGGCAACGGCTTCTAGTGAGCTTTTCGAGTGAATACCACTTTTTGCCATCAGCAGTCTGTTGACTTCAGGGAAGGCTGCTGGGTTATCTTTCCATACTTTCATCGCGTATAGAGCCGCATTGGTATCAAGGCCATCTACTTGTTGCTGCTTAAATGACAAGTACACGTTGATCACTTTAATGTCGCTGTTTTCAGAGGCTAATTGAACCAAGCCTTTTTCCAAGCGCTTACAGTAAGGGCAGTTGTAGTCAGTAAAGTTAACGATTACTGATTTGCCATTCGGGTTGCCCGTGATTGGGTGAGCGTCATTGTTATATAACCAGTCGTGACTCTCAGCTTGATCTTTCTTTGCTTGCGCTTGGCCTGCGACATACTGCTCTAAACTGGTATGCAATCCTGAAATAGTAGAAGGATTCTCCTTCAGGAACTGGTTAATTTCTTCGAGTTGCTGGGTTTGTTCTGTGCTTAACTCTGCGAAGGCACTTGTGCTCATTAGTGAGCCTAAAATAAGTGTGCTAATCAGATGTTTTTTCATGTTGTTTTTCTCTAATTCTTGATAATCGTGAGCACGTTTTGGGTCGCGCTCACGGTATTATTGTTTGTTAAATTGGCTTTAATCGGTTCATTTGCTCTGCTCTGTTTTTCTTAGTGAGCGAGTTATGCAAAGTAGGTTCTTAACCACAGGCCGATAGGGGAAGTAACGCCGGTTGCGATGCTGCTGATCTTTCCATCTTTGATGATGACAATACTTGGCGTGACATTGACTCCCCAACTTCTGCTGATCGATCCAGAGAGATCATTGATAATAGGGAAGTCATACTCTTTGGCGTCTAAGAAGCGCTGAACACGTTCGTCAGGGCCAGATGAAAGTGCGACAGAAACTACTTGATGGGAGTCGCTGAAGCTATTAACCGTCGGGCTCACCAATTTGCACGCGCTACACCAAGTCGCCCAAAAATAGACAATAACGGGCTTACCGTTTTTGCTTAGCTCGATAACATCAATATCTTCCCCTTGGATCGACTGACCCACGATTGGAATCGCGTCTCCTTGAGGCATGCTTCTGCTGTGGTAAAAATCCATGGCAAACGAAACCACGCCAACGATCAGTATCATTGAAACGAGTTCCTTTCCCCACTTCTTAAGACGGCTTGGCTTTTGTTCGTTGTTGGGCGTCTTCATCAATTATCTCGCAGCGTCGATGGCTTGAACGACAGTGTCACTGTTGAGAATGACAGGCAGTGGAATACCGCTTTTATAGCTCGGACCGTAGACGATGTTAAATGGCACACCAAATCGCCCATTACTTTGTAAGTATTGAGTGACACTTTCACTTGGTGTTGTCCAATCGCCTTTCATCAAAACAATGTCTTCTTGTTGTAGGTGGCTGTAGACAGGATCTTGAAGAATGACGCTAATTTTGTTGGCTTTACAGGTGATACACCATTCAGCAGTCACGTCGACAAAGACTGTTTTTCCTTGCTCGACCAACTGAGGGATTTGTTTCGCATCCAGTTTCTGCCAATCAAGGTTATCGACAATTGGCGTTGCCCAGTTATCAGCAGTAACACTACCGACGATCAATGCAGCACCAAATACCAAGGTTGTGGTTGCCATGATAGGAATCAGTACCTTGCGTCCTAATTTCATGCCAATCCAAATTAACACTGAAACGACGATAAACAGTGACAACAAGATGGTTGGGAACTTGCCAACGAATGGGCTCAGCAGGCTTGTTAACCACAGACTGGTGATGAACATCATTAAGCCGAATACCAACTTAACTTTGAACATCCACGCGCCCGGTTTTGGTAGCAATTTAGTTAGGCTTGGGAATAACGCGAAGATCAACCAAGGTGCGCTCATACCAATACCGAGTGCGATAAAGATAGCCCACAACTCTTGGTAACTTGCGCCCAGAGCATAAGCCACTGCAGTTCCTAGGAATGGAGCACTGCAAGGCGTCGCCAGTAGTGTCGCAAACATGCCTTGGATGAAGTGACCGGAATGGGAATCATCGCCTTTGGTTGCCATCCAAGTGTTTAAGCCTGACGGAAGCCTGAATTCGAATAGACCGAGTAGGTTAACTGAGAACAGTAGGGTGATGATCAGCATGAACCCGATGAACCAAACATTTTGGAACTGGATTCCCCAACCAATCGCATTGCCACCCATTTTTAGAACGGTCATGCCTAGAGCTAGTAGCGCAAACGAAGTGATAACCCCCGCAGCAGACGCTAGGAATGAGAGTCGGATGTGGCGGTTTGAAGCACCTTGGTTCTGAATGATGCTGTTTAGCTTCATCCCTAACACGGGTAGAACACACGGCATGATGTTGAGGATCAAACCGCCCACTAACGCAAAGCCGAGCATGACTAGAAAGCTGTTGTTGCTTGTTTGGTAAGCTATCGGGTCTGACCCAACTTGCGCGGTCATCTCTTCTGCAAAGTTAGTATCTGAAACGGTAATACTCACTGTGCGATCCGTTAAGTCGACCTCGCCGATCCAGTTACTCACATCGAATACTGCGGTCATTGTATTGTCTGTGATGTGGACGGTTGGTGGAGAGAAGAAGTCATCAAGCACTTCTTGTCCATCAATCAATACCATCGGTTTATCCCAGCCTTCCTTACTTGTTAGCTGAGTCACCAGTTGTTGTTTGCTTTGATCCCAGAACAGGCCGTTCACTGAAGTACGGTTAGCTTCTCGTGGAGATTGGCTCATGCCTTGATTGAACAAGAACATCGCTTCTTCATCGAGCTCTAATGTTTGCGGATCAATCGGCAGCTCGATGTCGTAATCGGTTAACACACAGATATTGGTACACGACGGAAAGGTGAACGACGCCTTGAACAGTGCTGGCTTTGTGTTGTCTTTCAGTGTCAACGTAACGGGAAAGCTGACGTGTTTTTTGTAGCCTAACGTCATCACGTCGAGTTGTTCGTAGTACTTAGGGATCGGCCAATGCCACTCTACCGACTCTATGTTTGTTGAACCAGACCAGTCCCAACTTGGCGGGATACCACCTTCGCCGGGGCTACGCCAATAGGTTTTCCAATCGCCATCGAGAACGACATCAAGCACCGTTTGAATCTTAGAACCGTCGTCCGATTGTTCACCCGTCGACATCATTCGCATCTTGACTGGTGGATGTTCAGGCACGCTGAGCCAGCCCGTCGTCTGTGCCAAAGCAGTAAATGACGTCATAACCAAAAGGGCAGTGACTAGCGCTTTCGCGCATGTACGCATGCAGAATGCCAACGAATCGACAAACTTAGTTAGTAGTGTGTTGTACACAAATGTATCTCCAAAAAATAAATAAAAGGGTGTAGTAGCCCGGTTATTTACTCTCTAAATATACAGTGCTTTAGATGTAAGCGGTGTTTTGTAGGTCGAGAAGAGCGATGGTTATCTCTAGACAATCTCGATATGTGTGGTGATAGGCTGTACGCAACCGCAATAAACAGGATAAAAGGAATCAGCCAACCTGTTTTAGGTGTTGCGAAGGTGAGCATTTTGGAGCTTAGGCTGCACGCGCTAGAGTTTGGCGCTGACAGAGTTTTAGAAGCTTCTGAACCAAAAACGCTGGCATAGAGCTCAGACATTTTATCGAAAGATGCGCCGATTGCTTGTGGGTGGCTGGTTTCTGCGCCGACAAGTATTGATTGTCCAATTAGGGAAGCTGAAGTGGTTACTTTGTTTGCAGACAGCGTACTCGCCAGACAAGTTACGATAACCAGTCCGGTAAGGAACAGCGCCCAAAGCGAATGCTTTTGTCGGCGGTTCTGTGTGGATAAGATAAGTAGCGATGTGTTCAGCAAATCAGTCAGTAATCTAATCAGTTAATAGTTAATAGTTAATAGTTAATAGTTAAAGCGAGCTCATTGAATTACGGTTAGCTTAAATAAGATCTCTTCGAGTCACAAGTCATGAAATTGTTAAAGTGAAACGATGCATAAACGCGATATACCGTAGATACACGATGCATAAACAACAACTCACGCGAATACGACATTGAGTTCTAGATAAAGTTCACAACAACTGGAAGTTATCGCTAATTTATCCTGTATAGAATGCTCTATTCATCATGAGGAGATACAAAAAAGCCCAACAGATCGCAGATGGACATATTGGGCTTTAACCATTGGTGCTATTGGAAAGATTTAGTGAGAACGGCGAGGACCGTTGCGCACAAGGTCTTTACCATTTTCAAAGATTTCTTTAGTGATCCAGCGAGCGAGTAAAACCTTGTGACTGCTGTTGAATACTGCAACGAAATGACGACCATCAGAATTATTGGTGGCCATACCTACGCCTTCAACGTCTTCAAGACCTAAGCCCCCTGCTTCTACTGAAATTAGGAATTGCTCTAGCTCTTCTAGAGACTCAATAACATCAAGTTCGTTGTTCATTTTTATGCTCTTTTGCTGTGAGCCAACATAGGATTTAAGGCGATTTAGTACATGCACCTAAATGACGATATTGGCTGTTGTTCTTTGTTGGTTGCGTACTCTACAGGTCATAAGAGGGGATTGGAACTCTCAAATATTAGATACAGGCTGATAATTTGCAAAGTTTTAACACAACATACGTTTAAATGCTTGTTATCCATCTTCTTTTTACTACTATTTATAGGGTCAATTTAGACAATAATAGGAATTAGTATGATGAAGGTTTGGCGTTGTCTATTGTTAATGTTGGCGTTTGTCGCATTTGGAAGTTTTGCGCAAAGCGTCGATAAAATAGCAGAAGTACAAGACCAGCTAATGCTGGACCTAGCCACATTAGAAACAGCGCACGATGCTGAAAAGCCGTTTCTAGAAGACATATTGCGAAGAAAGAACCAAGCACTACGCAAAGAGATATCCTCCCAATTATCATCTGATAAGAAGCAAGGCTTAGACGCTGTTCTTGCCCAGCAAGTAGAGCTTTTACAGCATTTACTGTCATTGAACGAAGTTAAAATTGTCTCTATGAGCAAAGACAACCGTTCGGCTGAAGGGGATGCAAAAAAGCGTCTTGAATTGTTGATTCAAAAACGTATCGGAATGATGGATGACTACTATCAGCAACTTTCTAAGACCTTAAGTTGGTCAAAAGATCGAGGCGTTGATGTATCGGCTGCGGAAAGTCAGTTAAAAACCGCACTAGTTTCTCGTTCGCAATATCTGACAAATGCGATTCTCTACACAGACACGCAGCGTCAAGATTTAGAGCGCCGTTTGTCTTTTGTGAGTGAAGAAGAAAAGGCGACGATAAAAACTGAATTAATACGTTTCAGAGAACGAACCAGCGTTATGGTTGCCAGCTTAGAGAAAAGTATCTCCATGATGGTGCCATTTGGTGTGGATGTCACCTCGTACAAGCGTATTCTATTAGCGACCACCGGCGACATTAACGCTGATGTATTGGATGTTGATGTTGCACTGGAGTTGTTGGATGGTTGGCTTCGTTCATTCAGTTCATGGGCTTTTGAAAATACCCCTTCATTTATCGTTAAACTCGCGCTTTTCCTCGGTATTTTGTATGTAACTCGCCTTATTGCTAATGTGGCTCGTAAAACCGTTCGTAAGAGTGTTTCGCACTCTAAAATGGACTTCAGTGTATTGATGCAGGACTTCTTTGTATCAATTGCATCTAAAGCGGTCGTGTTTGTTGGTTTGCTGATCGCCCTGTCTCAAATAGGGATTGAGCTAGCACCACTATTAACGGGTTTCGGTGTTGCGGGTGTCATCATTGGTTTTGCATTGCAAGATACGCTGTCTAACTTTGCATCGGGCTTGATGATCTTGATCTACCGTCCGTACGATGTTGGCGACATGGTCAAAGTCGCTGGTGTTCAAGGCACTGTAAAAGACATGAGCTTAGTATCGACAACCGTTCAAACCATCGATAACCAACGCTTGGTGATCCCAAACAACAAGATCTGGGGTGACGTGATCAACAACATCACAGCAGAGCGTGTGAGACGTGTTGATATGGTTTTTGGTATCGGTTACTCAGATGATATCGATAAAGCAAAATCGGTATTGAACGACATCATTCTTGCTCACCCTCTAGTGTTGAAAAAACCAGAGCATATGATCAAGCTTCACACCTTGAATACGTCTTCAGTTGATTTTGTTGTAAGACCTTGGGTTAAGACAGATGACTACTGGGAAGTGTATTGGGATGTGACGGAAACCGTGAAGAAACGCTTCGATGAAGAGGGCATCACGATTCCATTCCCTCAACGTGATGTACATGTTTACAATCACGAAGAGAGCTAATCCAAAAAAACTAAGTACGGCTTAAGGTCGATTTCTACTTAATGTGATATCAAATGGACGCTGAATAAGCGTCCATTTTTATTGGCTGCCGCTTATGTTGATCTTCATTCTTTTATGTCACTCAACCGCCTTAGAATTAAGTTATGATGAGGTAGGCTTAGTTTGGACAGTTGAAAGCGAATGAATGATTCACAGCAAAAAACGAATAGTAGAAATACAACGGTAAGAAAAGCGACGCGAATTGAAAGTGTTATGAACTCTGCGATGTGGCATTTAACTCAGAGGGATATGACGGAAAGTGAGTTGGTAGCGAAGCTGAAAGTGAAAACCGACAATCAAGAATGGATCGATGAAACGTTGAATACTTTGAAGGGCTTTGGGTATCTCAAGTCTGACCAAGTGTTTGCTGAACAATTCGTAGAACAAGCGTTCTCAGGTGAATTTGGTTCTCGGTATATTGTTGAAAAATTGAAAAAGAAAGGCCTGATGGATTCAGTGATTTCTGATGCTATCCATAAGGTGTCTTTCGAAAAGTCTATTGATGAACAAACTATCTTGATAGACAGAATCAACCATTACTACACAAGCTTTACCATGAGCCGTGAAAAGCTGGTTGCGACGCTGCAAAAGCGTGGTTTTAGCTATCAACAAGTTAAGGTAGCGATTGACCAGCACCCACAAGCGCATGAACTGAAGAGCAATATTCAAATTAAGGCAGAGAAAGCCGATTTGGAAAAAGAAGTGCTTAAGTATGCTCGTAAAGGCAAAGGCTTGACTGCTATTCAGCAAGAGCTTAGACAGCGACAAATAGACACGAGCGAACTGTCATCGTTAGTCGATCGGTTAATTAACGAAGAGCAACTGGATTTTTACTCTTCGTGTTTAGAACAACTACAAAAGAAATCTTATGACCTCAACGATCACAAAGAGCGCTCAAAAGCTTACGCTATGCTAAGTCGAAAAGGCTTTTCGTCGGATGAAATTAAATTTGCTCTGAGTGAAGGTAACGAGTAACCAGTGTCCTTAAACTCAAGAAATACAGAACCTTGAGATATAAAGAGCTGAAGGTCATCGAACACAGAATGATTTACAGGGTCAACAGATTGCTTTAACGCGTTGTGTGCAGGTTTTCTGTAATACCTAACCCATTACGCAACGCGAACTGAAGAAGGTCATTGTGGTTGTTCAAATCGAGTAATCCAAGCATTCTGTACTTATGCGATTCTATAGTTCGAGAGCTTAGATGGAGCTGTTCCGCACACTCTTTTGCACTTAGGCCTTGAGCAATAAGGGCCAACACTTTGGTCTGCTTCTTGGTGAGTAAGAGTAATTTGTCACTGTCATCTTCTAGCCGATTCTCATTTTGCTTTAATGTTCTGGCTAGTGTTGAGTGCTGCCAATAACAGAGCCAAAGCTCACAGACTAATTTTAAGCGCTGGATGTCTTCGAGATCGAAAGTGGTATCGTTGTCGTGAAAGTTAGTAAAAGACAGTGCTCCCCAGCGTTGGTTAAAGAGTTGCAAAGGAATGATGCAGTGCCATCGCCCCCCTTCTTTGTATAACTGCTTTAATACGTAATTCTGAGTGTTCTCGAGGTCGTCTTTCGAAAACGCGAGATAAGTTTTTTTGGTCTTTAGCAGCTTTAAATAATCAAGATAGTTGCCACCAATGAGATTCTGTTTATTGACCGGGGGTATGTTCGCTTTCGATACTGAACAAGTCTTTCCGTCTTCCAGTAAGACCATTGAGTTAGGGTAGAGTGTTAAACGATCCATCCCAAACCAATCGAGTACGTCAAAGCTCGCTTCTGACCAAGTAGCTTGAAAACACTGAGGATCGCTATTGATGAGAGTCGTCGATTGCTTCATCAACAATTGTTCAAAATTTAGGTTAGTAGCCGACATACCTTTCCTCTATCAATATATTCATCAGGTTAATATACCGAAGACTATGCGTTCGTAAAGCACAGTGCAAGATAAGATGTTTACATTTTCGAGAGGTTCTAATTTTCGTTTTTTTATAACTCTTTAATCTAAATGTTAGGATGATAAGCGGTAGATCTACTGCATTAATTGAACGGTGTTTTTTAATAAAATCGGGCATTTATACAACCGAGTAAACACTGTGATAAGTTTAAGGGCGTTACTGAGTATTTCAGTCTCGATACTGACTTTTTTTCATCCTACTGCAAGCGCGAACGCATCCCCAATGTTTGTCTATGCGCAGTCACCTATTCATTCAAATGTGCTTTCAACACAACTTCGTTCTGCTCAGCCCAAAAGGGTGGGGACTATTGAGTTCAAGTCCTCTTATACCCAAGCCAGTATATGGGCACACACGAGTGCGTATTCGCTCGACTATTATCAAAACCAGTCAAATATTGCGATTGAGTGGCAAGCATCTCCAATTTGGAAAACCGAGCTGGATTATCGAGTTGTGACTGCAAAAGATAATGGTTTAGCCAGTTTTGTGATGGGTTTTCACGATCTGTTTGGTATTGGACAAAATGGCCGTGATGAAGTGGCTGAAGATCAGTTCACCATGGATTTTAATCATGCAGGGGTTCATGTGTCTGATTTTGAGGGGGATGATTTAACCAATGCGCTGACTTTTTACAATGAGCTTCTGTTGCATTCTAGAGGGCCGATGTCGCTCTCTGCTGGTGGCTCTTTATTTTACAACAACGTAAAAAGTGGCCGGTTTGCCAGAACTAGCTTCGAACAAGGCGTCCAATTTAACTACAGCTTTATCACCTTAAGGCATAACTTTTTTTCAACGGTAGGTTTGGTTCACCGTAACGGTGATGACTACTTAGTTAGTTTAGAGGGGTTCAGCGCAAGTTGGGCATTAGGGTATGAGTATATGTTTAATGCTCGGCACAGTTTGTTAGTTGAGTCTTTAAATTATCAAGGGTGGGCAACGGATGAACCAGATTTTTCAGAGCCGTCTAATGAAGTGGTGCTCGGTTATAGGTACCGATTCAATAGGTTTAGTTTAGAAGCCTTGATGACAGAGAATATTCGCAATATGGATAACAGCACTGATATTGGGTTTACGATTGGGTTGCGCTTCTCAATATAAAAGTAATATCAACATATCATTATGTAATTAAATTCATCGCAACGATAAAATTCCAGTAGTTTTACGGTATATCCACAACACAAATTTTTGAACAATAGCGCTACTCCAAAAGGCCGGACTAACAAGGCCGAATCAATATATAGGTAGTGGTTATTATGAAAAAGACATTAGTAGCACTTGCGATTGCAAGCATTTCAAGTTCAGCTTTCGCGGTAAATACAAGCAGCCAAAACAGCCAGAATGAAGACATGTTCGCATTTGATTCAATGCATAAAGATCAATTCTCAGTATCTGGTGCTATGGGTGTTGGCGGTTACTACGACACTGGTTCTAAAGCATTCTACGATGACTGGGCTACAGGCCTAACACTTGCAGTAAACTACCGTAACAACCGTATTGTTGGTTACTTCGAAACAGACTTGATGGTGAACTACACAACAGACAATAACGTTTCAGCGAATGATTCAGTTAACTACAAGTGGACAAATGGCATCGATACTGGCCCTGCTGCTGATGTAGACAAAGCTTGGCTTGGTTTTGACACTGGTTTCGGTATCGCTTCATTCGGTTGGGAAAATGATACAGCACTAGATAAAGTTGACGGTGCTGGTGATAACACTTACGAGTTTGGCGCTTCTGCTGGTGATGCTTCTGACGGCTTCAATGTTGTTAAGTTCCAGGGTGCAACAAGCGGTATCGCTTACGGTATCTCTTACTTCGAAACGAAAGATTCTCGTAACAATGATAAGTTCGACAAAGGTGTGAACGGCTACATCGGTCTAGAGCAAGAAGTATTCAACCTATACGCAGGTTACGAAAATCGTGATTACGAAGCTAATTACGAAGTTTACACGGTAACTGGTAACGTAAAAATTGGTGACCTAACACTAGGTATGAACTCTTGGATTGATGACGCAGATTCTGAGAAAGACACGGGTTACTACGTTTCAGGTGGTTACGCGGTTTCTGAAGACCTAACAATTGCAGCTGGTTACGCCTCTAACAGCAATGAACTTGATGGCCAAGCGGACGTAGATGCTTCTTACATCAACATCGCGGCAATGTACCGTATTGCAGACAACGCTGACATGGGTATTGATATCAAACAAGATATTGATGGTGCACGCATGGGTTCAACTAGCGCACAGTACGACGAAGAAACACACGTATTCGCAGCAGCTTACTACTACTTCTAAGCTCTTAATAGCTTAATAGCTTAATAGCTTAATAGCTTAATAGCTTTGAGAGCTTAAGAACTTTAAATCTGATTGCTATGGTGTGTCGCATGCCCGGTCGTTACACCATGTTCTCTTCGTTTTGCCGTTTAAGTATCCAACCGATATGTGGTTTGGCACTCAGTGTTATGAGTGGAATGATAATCTGGAGAATGTAATGGTTAAGAGCATTACTGCCAAGGGTGTTATTTACGGAAATGACACTCTGTTTACATGTAAACCGAATCGAAATGGATTATTTGAATTGGCGCGTAAACATGGAAGAGTTGCAGGTACTCGCCCGCAAGATCTCAAGAACAAGGTTTATGCTGAATCTCTTGATGAAGCTTGGAATTTACTCAAAACAGAAAAGTTTTATATTGTTTTGACAGGGCAGATATGTGGTATTCATAGGAAATCACTAAGAAGCCTTGATTCTGTCGACATTATTTTTGATGTTCAATCTCGTTTAAATTGTGTCACTGTGTAGGGTCGATGCTGTAAATAAAAAGGACGATTAAATATCGTCCTTTTTTTCGTTTGAGTTTTTTGGTTCAACCTTGCTTACAGATGCTCAGCACCCGCTATCGGCCGTATTGCCCAACGATAAAGTGTTCAAACTCATCACACATTTGAGAATTTGATTTGTCGTTATTCGCTAATTCAGTTGCTCCATCGACGATCGATATCTTCGCATTCAAATCAGCGACTGGTGCTCGCTCTCTTGTCGACAGCTGTTTGATTTTTTGATCTTCAATAGCCCAAGCTTCTTCTGGCGATAAGTTGCACTCGTCAGCGAGGTACTTGGCATTAAAACCTTCCCCAGTCAGGCTTTCGATTGTCCCATTATGATTCACACTATTGCCTTGGTGCCAATAGTGCTTAGCTAACAAAGGGCCGATCTCTGGGTTATCCGTTAAGTAGCCAAACTTATCGGTGAAATAAGCACGTGTTTGATACACCGCCATGTGTGCCAATAGGTAGCCCTGGTAAGCGCATGAGGCTTCATCCGACAGTAGATGTGGAATCGCCATCAATGGGCGAGGGCTACAAGCCAATCCCAGAATCGTTTTCTCGCTGCTACGAGCAAGATCAGTGATCTTTTCAGGGGTTAGATCTTCATCCGCCAATTCGTAAAGTGCTCGTTCGAAATAGGGAACAACAAGAATGCTTCGTTCTTGGTAGGCTCTGAACGGTTGTTTGTTATCGATGATGGCTTTGATTAGCTCATCAGCTACTGCTTGGCCTTCTGAATCCAGGGCATACTGTTTTAGCCAATCGGCGTCATTCAATAAGCTGTCACAGAACATGGATTGAGTTTCGGCATAAGCCATCGATGTTGGTGCAAATTCTTGAGAGAAACAAGGCGCGTTCATTTTAACATTAGCGAAATGCGCAGCGTGGCCGCCCTCGTGAAACAGCGTATTGATACCATCATAGCCGCTGCCGATTTGGTCGGGCTTGGCGTTGCTCGTGAAGTTAACTTGAGCGGCTACCCAAGTATCTTGGTCGTAGAAAGAAGGTATTGGCCCATGACAGAAACCGTTTGGATACTTTCCTTTACGATCAAGCAAATCTAATTTCAATGTTGCTTGTGAGTATTCGATATTAAGACGACCAAAAGACTCAACCCAGCGTCTCAGTGATTTTGAAAAGGGTACATAAGGGTCGAGATCATTCATAACGTCACCAGCAAAAGAGTAGGTGAAATTATGGGCTTCTAGAGCACTCTGACCTTTTTTCTGAGTTAAGCTCTCTAGGCTTTGTTGATGGTTATCTCGCGTGCGAACTTCAAAGTCATCCAGAATTGTAAACAGTTGCTCAGTTGTCATCTGCTCGGTTTTAACGACGGAATAATCAAAGAAGGTTTTAAACCCCAGTGATTGAGCAAATTGGTTACGTTTTTTGATGAGTTCAATGAAGCCGTTAGCCAGCAGCCACTGCTCTAAACCTAATAGTGTTTGGTGAGCTGAAAGCCTAACTTTTTCATTACTATTGGTTCTTATTGTTGAACCTAGAACCGGTAATGACCCTTCTGTGTGTTCGCCCGCTTCATTCACGTAAGTCATTACATGATTCTGTTTTTTCTCAAACAGTTCAGCCTCAAACTTTATGAGTTCGGCTTTAAGCTTCTGTGACTGCTCAGACTCAATAGCGTGAGATCTAAAGGTCGCTAACCAACCATTCAAGCCTGTTAGCGTGCTCTCTTTTTCTTGAGGGTCTTGAATTTCTTCGATAGTAGCGAGTTGCGTTTCGATAGCAGCAATTTGCTCGGCAGAGCTAAGAAATTCAGTCCACTGGGTCTGCGCGAGTGTCGAGCCATCATGGTCGTCACTGATCCCCATATAAGTATCCCAAAAGAAGTCTTCTTTCGCTTTATGAGTCGCAAGATACTTTTGGTTCAATTGGTTGAGATAGTTCGTTGCAGTCATGGACGTTCCTTGTAAATTATTCATTAATTTCAACATTATGACACATTCATGGGGTGTATTGTGTGACGACAGATATAACAGAGTGCAACTCTTCTTAGTATCAAGTTTGTTAATCTTATCTTTGAGCAATATTTTTAGTTTTATAGATGTAAATCGAGCAGTTGTTTGTTGATTGGTCACGTATAATGCACGCTCCATACCGCGTGAAATAAGCACAAATAATGAGAACTCTTCCTAGCTTAATCCTACCTTTGTTATTGACTCTGAATACCCTTTCATTTTCTGCGCAAGGGAGTGAAAGCTGGTGGTTACGGACGGTATTCAATAGCAACCCAACTCAACCGAGTTCTCAAAACTATATTAACGATATCGATCTTATGGATTGTGGCGAAGTTGAAGGCACTCTGTTGTGCAGTGACTTAACCCAATATTACGATTTGGATGTTTATGTTGAACTGGAGTTGGGTGACTCAAGCGTCGAAGTGGTTCGCCTTAATCTGCCATATTCGAACCTAAGTTACACAAAGCTTCAGGCATATCTTCGTCAAGATGGCTTTGCTCTCAGTTCAATTCGCATTGGAGAGGATGATTTTGATGTCGTCGCTCAACTCGAACAAGCGAAACGTGAGGGAGTTGGTTACGACAAGGTAGATAAACAACTCGTAGAATTCATCAACTCACCACATCATTCCTCTGAGCAAATGAGTGTATGGAATGTGCCTAGCTCTTCCTCATCTTCTTCTAGTTCTTCAGCCCCTTGGATTCAGTTACATAGTGATGGTGACAACTTAACGGTTGAACTAAATCGCTTTTAATTGCTCAAATTTATAGATGGTTTCGTCATTCATCAGAGTAAACAAGCCTTTCAGGAGAACGGCTCACGGGCAGACAGCAAGTTATAATTCATTTAAGTGTTCGTTTTTCTGTGGCTCTCACATTTTTAGTAAGCGTTTACCTTTGCCATTTGTTATACGTTGAGCCTTCGGTAAAACGAGCTTAGGATACGTTCAGTATTGATAAAGGAGACAACCCATGGTTGCAAAAGTAACGGTAGCGCCACAAGGCCCAGAACTTTCTGAGCTGGTGCAAGGATACTGGCGTACAGCTGAGTGGGGTATGACCCCGCAACAACGTCTGACTTTCCTAAAGCAGCACATTGATCTTGGCATCACAACGGTTGATCACGCGGACATTTACGGTAACTACCAATGTGAAAAGTTGTTTGGTGAAGCATTAGCGCTTGAGCCGAGCCTTCGAGATGATATTCAAATCGTCACCAAGTGCGACATCAACTTGTGTGGTGACCACACTCCAGATCGCAAGATCAATCACTATGACACCAGCGCGCACCATATTTACCAATCAGTAAATAACTCTCTAGAGCGTTTGGGTGTAACCGAACTTGATGTATTACTGATTCATCGCCCTGACGTATTGATGGACGCGGATGAAGTAGCAGAAGCGTTCGCTGAACTACATAAGGTAGGTAAAGTTAAGCACTTCGGTGTCTCTAACTTTTCACCGCGTCAGTTCGACTTACTGCAATCTCGACTAGGTAAGCCACTAGTGACTAACCAAGTTGAAATCAACCCATTGAACTTCGAAGTAGCTCATGATGGCACGCTAGATCAACTGCAGATGAACCGTATTCGTCCAATGGCGTGGTCTTGTCTCGGTGGTGGTAGCATCTTTAGTGGCGATTCAGCACAAGCGATTCGTGTTCGTAATGAACTAGAAGCCATTCGCCAAGAAGTGGGTGCAGATAGTATTGACCAAGTAATTTACGCTTGGGTTCGTCGATTACCCTCTAATCCGATTACTATTATTGGTTCCGGTAAGATTGAGCGTGTGAAAACGGCCGTTGATGCACTGAAAATCGAACTGACGCGCGAGCAATGGTATCGCGTTTGGGTTGCCTCAAAAGGTCACGGTGTGCCATAAGAAGTAATTCGAAAATGACGATAAGCCAGCCAACAAAGCTGGCTTTTTTGTGTTCGCCTAACCTATTTCTTCAAAACTGTGATTAAGGTGGAATAATTTTCAAAAACACTCATAATGCACTCTGTTTTTCACCAGTTGGATATTTCCATTGAGCACTTCAAAATTCTCTTCAATCGCCCTTAAGCCAGAGCTTCTAAATACGTTAGATTCTCTTGGTTATACTGAAATGACGCCTATTCAAGCGTTAAGTCTTCCTACTATTCTGGATGGCAAGGATGTTATCGGTCAGGGTAAAACGGGTTCAGGTAAAACAGCTGCTTTTGGTTTAGGCGTGCTGCAAAACCTACGCGTTAAGCGTTTCCGTGTTCAGTCTTTAGTGTTATGTCCGACTCGTGAGCTTGCAGACCAAGTAGCAAAAGAGATCCGTACTCTTGCTCGTGGTATTCACAATATTAAAGTGCTGACACTATGTGGCGGTATGCCAATGGGCCCACAAATTGGTTCATTAGAGCATGGCGCACACATTCTTGTGGGCACTCCTGGTCGTATCCTGGACCACCTAGAGAGAGACCGTATTGACTTGTCTGAGTTGAACACACTTGTGTTAGATGAAGCCGATCGCATGCTGGAAATGGGTTTCCAAGATGCACTAGATGCTGTTATTGAAGCTGCACCAAAAGATCGTCAAACGTTATTGTTCAGTGCAACTTTCCCTAAACAGATTAAATCTGTTGCAGACCGCATCATGAATAACCCTGAAATGGTGAAGGTTGAATCAACACACGATCACTCAAGCATCCAGCAACACTTTTATAAGGTTGAAGGTACTGAAGCTCGTGATGACGCACTAGAGCTAATGCTTCTTCATCATCAACCAGAGTCAGCGGTTGTGTTCTGTAATACTAAGAAAGAAGTACAGAACGTAAACGACGAGCTAAGCCACCGTGGCTTCAGTGTTATTGAGCTTCATGGCGACATGGAACAGCGTGAACGTGACCAAGCTTTGGTTCAGTTCTCAAATAAAACCATCTCTATCTTGGTTGCAACAGATGTTGCTGCTCGTGGTCTTGATGTTGATAACCTAGATGCTGTGTTCAACTTTGAGTTGTCTCGCGATCCTGAAGTTCACGTACACCGCATCGGTCGTACTGGACGTGCAGGAAGCAAAGGCGTCGCTATCAGCTTCTTTAGCGAAAAAGAGATGCACCGTGTTGCTCAAATTGATGAGTACATGGATATGCCAATCGAACCGTCTCAGTTACCAGCTAAACCAATTGCTAAGCCGTACTACTCAAACATGGTAACGATCCAGATTGATGGTGGTAAGAAAGCGAAACTTCGCGCAGGTGATATCCTTGGTGCGTTGACAGGCCAAGGCGGTATTGATGGTAAATCAGTAGGTAAGATCAACTTGTTCGCGATGCGCGCTTACGTTGCTGTAGAAAGATCAATGGCTAAGAAAGCACTAGGCAAAATCGAATCAGGTAAGATGAAGGGTCGTCAATTCCGCGCCCGAATTCTGAAATAATTCGAGACTGAATCCCTTTGCTGCGATATGTCTAATTAACGAGATTGCTTCTTAATGACATTGCAGTAAAGGGTGTTCCACAAAATGCCACTCAAGTTTACTCTCTTAGGTTTATCGACCTAGTTCTCTTTACCAAAGCATTATTCATCGGGTCTTATCGAATAAAGATCGTTGATATGTTTTCCCTCGCTAAGATACCAAGTCATCGCTTCCTTTCGATTGTGAACCAATATCGTGATTGTGGTTATTGAACCATCGTCAAAATAACAAAGCTCATATTCTAAATCGCTTGGATGATCAGGAATAGCGGCCATAGCTCCCCTCCCAAATATCAATCATTTGAAATACGCCAACCCAACTCATTTATAGGGTTCGTATTGCGTCAAATGAGCAATAAAAATCAAGTTACATCACTGCCATTAATTATTTTTAGTTTAATCATTTGCCGAAATAGTTAGATTAGCAAGTCTGAGTCTCAATTTATCCGAAAGTTTTTACGAGAACCCGATTTTGTAGCTAATGTTATAAGATCGTCTTGAGGTTCGTTGTTGAGTAAAATGTTGTGAGAGGGTGTAATGAGAAAGTGTCGTTGGTTAGTCTTATTAAGCTGTTTTCTTTTCTCTGGCTGCGGGACTAAATTTGCCTATAACAATATAAGCTGGTTTGTCGTTAGCTATATTGAAGACTTTGTAACTCTTTCCAATAGTCAGGAATCAGAGCTCGAAGAGCGCCTCGACTTATTACAGCAATGGCATAAAGAAACTCAACTGCCGTTATATATTTCGCAACTGCAAGTGATCCAAAACACAGATCGTTCTGATATGAATTCTGCTTTTATCTCTGAACAAAGTGACAAAATTAAAGACCATATTCGTTCAATCGCTAATAAGTTCTCTCCTGATATTTATGCATTAAGTATGCAGCTTACCCCTGAGCAAGATAAGGAATTCTTAAAGAACTTTAGAGAAAAGCAACACGAGTATTACGAAGAAAGATTATCATTGGATGATGAAGATTCGAGAGAGCGATATCGGAGTCGAATAGAAGATAGGCTAGAGCGATGGTTAGGGACGGTATCGAAAGAGCAAAAAAAGATTATTCTTGCTTGGTCCCAAAAGTGGGTAAATACCAACGATAACTGGCGCCAATATCAAAATAATACCTACCAAGATTTATCGACACTGATGGAAAAAAAAAGCGACTTAGATATAGCTCAGCCGATTATTATGAACTTACTTTTGAACAATGAAGCTTATTATCCTAAAGAACTGGAGTCTAAGCTTGATAAGAATATGCAGACATCAGCCAATTTTTTAGTCGATATCGTAGAAAGCAGCACTAATAAGCAGTGGGCTTATTTCATGGGTGAATTAGCAAGCCTTAAAGGAACATTTGAATCACTGCAGGAGTAGAGTCTTCTTTCGTTCCAAAAGGCTAGTAGTTATCCATGTGACTAGCCTGTCAATCAAACTTGAAGGGGAGAGAGTTTAGATATTTAATTTCTGTTGCTCATCAGCAGCTTTGGAATAGAGCCTTTAGCGGTCTTAGATATTTTCTGCATCAGTTGAAAACTCGGCTGTTGAATGCCGTGGTCACTTTGAAGCTCATCAATCATCAATAACCACAACCGTGCTGTCATTTCTGAATCGGCTAACGCTCTGTGGAAAGTACCGTCGTTGTCGATATTCTTAAAGCGCACAAGGTCGCCTAGCTTATGAGTCGGCGCATCTTGGATTAGGCGGCGAGCAATCAACATTGAGCAAGCGAACTTGCCTGTGTAGTCTCGGCCAATAAAGTCTAATTCCGCATCGAGAAAGCGCTTATCAAACGATGCATTGTGAGCAACAAGTTGGCTGCCTTGGATAAAGTCTGCAAACTCATCCATCACTTCACTGCAACTGGCCGCTGTGCTTAACATACGGTTACTGATTCCGGTATAGCTTTCAATGAATCCACTAACACGAAACCCTGGGTTCATGAGTTGCTGAAAGGTGTCGACGACTTCGCCGTTAACTAATTTAACCGCACCGATTTCAATCGCTCGGTCACCCATGTTTGGTGATAAGCCTGTGGTTTCGAAATCGAGAACGATAACGGAGTCTGCGGAGTTTGGAGCCATCGTGTTTCCTAATTACTATTGGGTGGTATCGCTTTATATGAGGCGTTTGGTGCTGCTATCAGTGAAGCTATTATGTGTTACTGCTGATAGTGAGCTCAGTGTAACCCGTCGTATCATCATGCTCTCTGTTGAAGGTCAAAGTATCGTAACGGTGCACAATTAATTCAGCGGTGGTGGCGATAATCGTTCCCTCAAGCAGATGCCCACCAATCACATTGCCATTTTCATCAGCAACGGATAGGTGAACATGCTGGTGGTTCGGGGTTAGCGTCGCCATAAGTGACACAATTTCGAACGGAGCTATAATTAGCTTGGTGTTGTTTGCATTAGCCAGACGAATATTGAGTTGAGAAACACACCCGACACAAGACGCGACAGAGCCCGCTGAGATATTGTGCGCTGTCACTAGCTTTTGGATCTCAAGCTTTAGGTCTTGGCCTCGGGTTAATCTCGTTGCGATAGGAGTGATCATCTTATTGCCTCAATTTTATTTGTATTTCTAAGAGCAAAACGAAGCCACATGGGCTTCGTTTTATTTTCATTTTGGCTAATGCGACTTTTTCATTTCTATAGCTGAAATTACTTAGTCTTGTTGCTGCTCTCTTTTCTTCTTAGGAACGAAGTTCAATACAGAGATTGGCACTTCTTTGCGTGGTTCAAAACCTTCAACAACACGACGTTCAATCAAGTGACCAAGACGTTTTTCGATAATGCACAGGTTCTTGAAGTTGTCTTTCGATAGGAAAGAGATCGCTTCACCAGATGCATCAGCACGGCCAGTACGACCAATACGGTGAACATAATCATCTGCTGGGAATGGGATGTCGTAGTTTACTACGCGGCTTAGATTATCGATATCGATACCACGAGCAGCAACACCTGTCGCAACTAGATATTTTAGACGACCTTTCTTAAAGTCAGCCAGAATCTTTTCACGAATCGCTTGGCTACGTCCACTGTGGAAAGCTTCAGCTTGGATGCCACGTTTTTCAAGTTGGGCAACTAGCTTAGCCGCGCCGTGTTTGGTCTCGATAAAGATAAGCGCTTGGTCCCATTCACCGTCAGTGATCATGTGACTTAATAGCGCAGATTTGCGGTCTTTATCGACGGTTACCAACCATTGCTCAATGTTCGCTTTAGAAGCGTCAGTTTTGGCAATTGAAATCTCTTCCGCTTCACTGATTGCGCTTTTCGCTAGCGCACGAACTGGCGTTGATAGCGTTGCTGAGAACAACAGGTTTTGAATGTTTTGTGGCAAACGCGCGATAATCTTGTTGATGTCTTCGATGAAACCCATGTCTAGCATGCGGTCTGCTTCATCAAGAACCAGTACTTCAACTTCATCAAAATGAACGGCACGTTGTCCGTACATATCGATCAAACGACCTGGAGTTGCCACAAGAATATCGACACCTTCGATCAAGCGGTCTTTCTGGTGTTGGTAAGATACGCCACCGTACATCGCTAGTGATGTTAGGTTTAGGAACTTCGCGTACTTAGTAATGTTCTGCTCAACCTGAATCGCAAGCTCACGAGTTGGTGTCAGAATAACAGCGCGAATACGTTTTTTACGTTGTGTTTCACCTTTACTTAGCATTTCTAAGATAGGGAGAACAAAGCTCGCAGTTTTACCTGTACCTGTTTGTGCAGCAGCAATTAGGTTCTTACCAGAAAGCACAATCGGAATTGCTTTTTCTTGAATAGAGGTTGGCTTTTCATAGCCTTGTTTTGCAACGGCTTTAACAATAGGTGAGCTTAATCCAAGCTTGGAAAATGGCATAAGTTTCTCGGTATGATTTGGCTAAATAGCGATGGAAAGGTTCAACAATCTTATACAAGGATAAGATTAATGGCGGCATTCTACCATGTTGCTTGTGTACTACTAGGGCATGTTGACCTTTCGAGCTGATTTTTGCAGCGAGTTGTTGGGTATTTATACAAGGCAGAGGCTTTGATGTGTAGCTAGCCTACATGAGAAGCCGATAACGTAGTAGAAATGACCAGCAAACGCTGCCCGAAGGGTTCGGCTAAAAGCGTTTTACTCTTTGTTGAGGGAGATTTGCTTAGAGTGACTAGGCTACTTCCCCCTCGCCGCGATTATAACGCTTTTATCTCGAACAAAATTTAACCACGAAAGGTCAACACGCCCTAGGGAGTTTGAAAATACAATGCTCTTGCCCGTTCACTACCAAATGGAAAAGTTTATGAACAAGATAGTAAGTACGTTAGGAATCATGGCAACCGTTGCATACAGCGCAGCCATTTACGCTGATGAAGCAACATCAACCAATAGCTGGAACCAAATAGAACAGCAGGCAGAGGGACAAACTGTCTACTTTCACGCTTGGGGCGGAAGCCAAGAAATTAATCGTTACCTACAATGGGCAGGCAAGGAGTTACAAAGTGACTACGGTGTGACCTTAAAGCATGTAAAAGTAACCGACATTGCTGAAACGACTACTCGACTACTTGCAGAAAAAGCCGCAGGCAAGAACAGCGAAGGCAGTGTCGATATCGTTTGGATTAATGGTGAGAACTTCCGCTCGATGAAAGACAATGCGCTGTTATTTGGACCATTCACAGAATCACTTCCAAACTGGAAGTACGTTGATAAATCTTTACCAATTGATGTCGATTTCTCGGAGCCAACCGAAGGCTTAGAAGCACCTTGGGGCGTCGGACAACTTGTGTTCATCCACGACCAAGAGACACTAAACAATCCGCCACAATCGTTTTCAGAGATGTTGAGCTACGCTCAAGCTTTCCCTAACCGCTTAAGCTACCCTCGCCCACCTGAATTTCATGGCACCAGCTTCATCAAGTCTCTACTGATTGAGCTAACAGACAACAACCCTGCACTGGCTCAACCTGTTTCGGAAGACAACTTCCAAGAAGTTACTGCACCACTTTGGGCTTACTTAGATAAATTCCATAAAGTGGCATGGCGCGGTGGTAAACAATTCCCAGCGGGCACATCGGAAAGTATCCAACTTCTGGATGATGGTCAGCTCGATTTAGCGATTACCTTTAACCCAAATTCTGTCTATTCAGCACAATCAAGTGGCCGCCTAGCTGAAACTACCAAGGCCTATGCTCTAGAAAGCGGTGCTCTGTCTAACATTCACTTCCTTGCGATTCCTTGGAATGCTAATGCAAGTGCTGGCGCTCAGGTAACCATCAACTTCTTGTTGAGCCCAGAAGCACAATCGCGCAAAGGCGACCTCAATGTTTGGGGTGATCCTTCTGTATTAAGCAGCAAGTACCTGACTGGTAGCGCTAAGAATACTCAACAATTTAAATCGATTGATGAACCACACCCAAGCTGGCAAAACGCGCTCGAGAAAGAGTGGCTTAAGCGATACGGTAACTAAAATTCATGCTACGCGCTCTATATTATGTTGTTATAGCTGTGTGCATTATCCCTACGATTCCTGGGGTAGCGGGAGTAGTGGCCTCGTCACTGAGTTTCATCCCGCCCCTAGGTTTAGAGGAACCAACACTCAACGGTTTTAACCAAGTATTTCAATGGGAAGGGGCTTGGCACTCTATTGGTTTGAGCCTAGGTTCAGCGGTCGCCAGCAGCTACATTGCCTGCTTCCTGACCTTTTGTATTCTTCAGGCTTCTTGGGGAAGCAAGTTTTGGAGAAAGATTGAGCTAACGCTATCGCCAATGCTTGCCATTCCGCATGTGGCTTTCGCTATCGGCTTTGCTTTTCTGTTTAGCCCAACAGGGCTTGGCGCAAGAGCCGTGCATCACTTACTTGGTGAATCGGCTACAAGCTCTGAATTGGCTTTGCTGATAAAAGATCCTTACGCGTTTGGCCTAATCATTATGCTCGCACTCAAAGAAGTGCCCTTCTTATTGCTGATGAGCATTTCGATACTTCAACAAATCGATGTTGAACGCATCACTAAGGTCAGTGCCTCTCTGGGTTATAGCCGTGCTCAGATCTGGTGGAAGTGTATTTTCCCACAATGGTTTACCAAGCTTCGCTTCCCTATGTTGGCGGTGCTTGCTTACAGCGTATCGGTTGTCGACATCGCTCTGATCATTGGCCCAACCAATCCGCCGACCTTTGCCGTTTTGGTATGGCAATGGTTTAACGACCCAGACCTTAATCTATTGCCACGAGCTGCCGCTGGCGCCATCGTTTTATTCGGTTTAGCTTCGTTGATCATCGCCCTAGCGCGTCTAATCGAATGGGCAATTCTCAAGTACTTTAGAACTTGGCAATATTCAGGCAGAACAGGTATTAACCTTCCAGGAAAAACGATCTTCGCAGTGCTTGCTGCATTGTCACTACTGATCATTCCACTAATGGGGATTTGGAGTGTTGCCCAACGTTGGCGTTTCCCTGATTTACTTCCAAGTCGCTACAGCATGCGTTTCTGGGAGTTTGAGTGGGATGGCATCATGAGCACCGTCGGGCAAAGCTTGTGGATTGGCCTTATTGCCGCTTCCGTTGCTTTATTACTCGCGCTGGTAGCTCATGAGTACCGAATCAAATACAAGTGGCAAGTTCCGGGCTTTATTATCGCGATTCCCATGTTGATACCTCAACTCTCGGTATTGTTCGGCATGCAAGTGACCACGCTTTATATCGGCAGCAGCGCCTATGAATTTTGGGTAATTTGGGCGCATGTTTTCTTTGCTTTCCCGTTTGTGTATCTGTCTTTGGATGGCCCTTGGAAAAGCTTCAATGACGGCCTGATAAAAGCCTCGTTGAGCTTGGGTAAATCGCCATTTCAAAGCTGGTACTCCATCAAGCTGCCTATCTTGTTACCCGCTATTGCCTTTGCTTGGGCGGTCGGGATCAGCGTAAGTTTGGCTCAGTACTTACCCACCTTGATGCTCGGCGCGGGCCGTATTAGCACAATCACCACAGAAGCCGTTGCCCTTACCAGTGGTTTCGACCGCAGAGTGACAGCTATCTATGCCATTTGGCAGGCCCTATTGCCTCTGTTCTTTTTCTCTTTAGCGATATTAGTCAGCCGACTTCAACTCAGATATCGCCGTCTTACTTTTAAAGGTTTTCTAACGAATGAGTCTGCACCTCAACGACCTCGCCATCCGTAAAAACGATGGTGTATCGCTGTTTTCAGCGCTAAACGTAACATTAGAATCAGGCCAAGTATTGGCTTTGATGGGGCCGAGCGGCTGCGGAAAATCGACCTTGTTGGACGCCGTAGCTGGGCACTTAAATGATGAGTTTTCGTATTCTGGCACCGTTATTTTGAACGACATTCAGCTGGATGACCTTCCATCACATCAGCGTGAAGTCGGTATTCTTTTTCAAGATGACTTGTTGTTCCCTCACCTCAAGGTATGGGAAAACTTGGCGTTCTCTCTGCCTAATTCAATTAAGGGCTCCGCTCGTCAACAGCAAGCTATGGCTGCACTAAAAGACATAGAGCTAACTCACTTGGCAGAGTCTTTCCCGGATCAAATATCTGGCGGTCAACGTGCAAGAATCAGCTTAACTCGTATGTTATTAGCGAAGCCGAAGCTCGCCCTACTCGACGAACCGTTTAGTAAGTTAGACCAAGAGTTAAGAGCACAATTTCGCGATTGGGTCTTCGAACAGCTGACGAAAGCAAATATCCCAACATTAATGGTCACGCACGACGAAGCTGACGTACCTCAAGGGGCGCAAGTGCTGTCTTGGCCATGGAGAAGTCATCATGCTGGATAAGTACTCCATCAAGGTCATTAAGTGGCCATTAAACCAATCAGCTAAGTTGCTGAGTCAATTCGGTATCACGGCAAATCAAACCACCTTATTTGGCTTTCTGGTCGGGTGTTTAGCGTTTCCGGCGTTGGCATTTCAACAATACGAATGGGCGCTAGGCTTCATTGTGTTCAACCGAGTATGTGATGGGCTTGATGGGGCTTTGGCTCGAATCCAAGGCATCAGCGATGCGGGCGGTTTTCTCGACATCAGTCTCGATTTCCTTTTCTATTCGTTAATTCCTTTTGGCTTTGTTATTGCGAACCCAGAACACAACGCCATTGCCGGTGCGTTTTTGATCTTCTCTTTTATCGGTACTGGCAGCAGCTTTTTGGCGTTTGCCGTGATGGCAGGCAAACGAGGCATCGAAAACCCAGTCTATAAGCATAAGTCTCTGTACTACATGTCAGGGCTAACCGAAGGCACTGAAACCATCGCTTGTTTCATCGCGTTCTGTATTTGGCCTCAACACTTTGCTGTTATCGCCTACACCTTTGGCACCGCGTGCTGGCTAACTACATTCATGCGAATTTACTTTGGATTCCAGACACTCAAGGATCAAACTAGCTAGGGCGTGTTGATCTTTCGAGCTGATTTTTGCAGCGTTTTACTCTTTGTTGAGGGAGATTTGCTTAGAATGACTAGGCTACATATCCCTCGCCGCGATTAAAACGCTTTTATCTCGAACAAAATTTAACCACGAAAGGTCAGCACGCCCTAGCAACATAGACACTTTAGTTGGATAATACTGGCTCAATAAGACGACGATAAGACAGGGATGTATGGAAATTACGCCGAATGAACGCGATGCAGTATATAAAACGATTTTTTCTCGCCGAGATGTTCGTGGTCAGTTTCTTCCTGATGAGATCCCAGAAGACGTTTTGATGCGTGTGCTAACCGCAGCGCACCATGCTCCCAGTGTTGGCTTTATGCAGCCTTGGGATTTTGTCGTTGTCCGTGATATCGAAACCAAGCAACAAATCAAAGCCGGTTTTAATCAGGCTCATGCGGAATCCGCGGAAATGTTCACCGATGAAAAGCAGGCAATGTATAAGCGTCTAAAGTTGGAAGGCATCGTCGAATCACCGATCGGTGTCTGCGTGACTTGCGATCGCAACCGAACCGGAAAGGTCGTGTTAGGTAGAACCATCAAACAAGAGATGGATCTGTACAGCACCGTGTGTGCGGTTCAAAACCTATGGCTGGCAGCTAGAGCCGAAAACCTAGGCTTAGGGTGGGTGAGTATCCTGCATGACTCAACACTGCGAGACGCATTAGATATACCAGAAAACATCGATATTGTGGCGTACCTGTGCATTGGTTACGTTGACCACTTCAAAGATAAGCCAGAACTTGAAACCATGGGTTGGTTACCAAGAAGAGACGTGAATTCAGCGATTCATGAAGGTAAGTGGAGCCCTAGTAAAACGGAGTGATTAAAGGCTTTTTTATCTAATTTATTGATATTTAAAGCCAAAACTTGTTATAGATATTTCAGTGTAAAGTTGAATTTATAAATTCATACTGATATTAATGACATTTGACATTTGACATACAGCTCTAGTCTGGAATTCAATGAACGACGCTAACTTACGTAGACTTCAACAACTTATTGCAAAGTATGAAATAGGTGAAGAGTATCATCTAACGATCGATGATCTCGAACACTCGCTATCGACTTCTCGCAGAAACACTTCGATCATTCTTAAATGCTTATCGGAATATCGCTGGATTTGTTGGATTCCGTCTAAAGGGAGAGGGAAGCTTAGCCAATTTAGAATTTTGGTCAGCTTTCCCGAAGCATTAGAACAAGTGTTAGCGCTTCAGTTAGAACAGGGGGGCTTTAATGTTATTCCCCGTCTTCTAGAAAGCTATGGTGATGCGGCAATAAAGGCACTGACGCTAGCGACTGAAAAACATAGTCTGTTCAATCAACAACATGACCATTTACTGATCACTCAATATCCGTGGGTCGATAACCTTGAGCCAGCCAAAACATACCGAACTGGTGAACATCACATCTTAAGAAGCCTCTACAATACGCTACTCGTCCAAGATCATGATGGAAATCCCCAAGCGAGCCTCGCGCACCATTGGAAGATGGAAGGGCGCTTTCTGCATTTTTGGTTGAGACCGAATGTGTTATTCCATGACGGTGAAACTTTAACGGCCAAAGATGTTGCTCAATGTTTGTTGCAGCTAAAAAATATTGAAGGTCCGGTACAGTCTTTATTTGATCAGGTCAGTGATGTTCAAGTGGTGGGTGATAAACAACTGACTATTGAGCTGACATACGCAAACCCAATGTTTCTCCATGCTTTGACTAGTCCACACGCGTCTATTTATCGTCGTAAGCGTACCTATTTTTCGAGTGGCCGCAGTGCCTATATCGGAACAGGACCTTTCTCATTGGATGATTGGAACGAAGAGCGCTTGGTTCTTAAACGTCACCGAGGTTACTTTGCTCAAAATGCCTTGTTAGAACAAATAACGCTTACCGACATAGAAGGTTTAAATGACCACACTCTGAGTTTTAATCAATCTGGCGTCGCTGAAGAAACCACCATCAATGCACTTTCGTATCTTGCGGTTAATCGTAGAGAAAAATCAGGTATAACCCCTGAAGAACTCGACAGGCTGGTATCGTTTATTAAGTCCAGTAGTAAAGAGTTCGATGCTGATATGGTGGCCGATGACTTGTCTTTCTCGCTTAGCGAACTAGCGTCCAGTAATCCAATTCCTAATTTGACGGGCACTGTTGTCCTAACACGACCTAGAATGACGATTCCTTTACTTCAAGAGATGGCTGATTGGCTACAACAAACTATTGTAAAGACAGGTGTTGCTATTGAAGTTGTTGAGCTTCCCAACATCAGTGACTCTAGCTCCATGAGTGAGTCGGCAGACTTGTTATTCATTGAAGAAGTTATCGAACAGCCAGCCGATTATGGCCTTTACGATTGGCTACTTGCTTCATCTGGGCTTAGATTCATTTTCAACAGTTCTGAGATGAAGGCGCATTGCGAGAGAGTTAGAGCCGCTGTGAGTGGCGAGAACCTAATGAGCGACTTGAAAGAGATTGAAGATTCGCTTTATCAACAGAAGTTACTTTGTCCGTTATTTCACGGTAAAGAGAAGGTTTTTAATAGTGTTGAGGTTCATGGCGTAGAGGTTAACCAAACCGGTTATAGTGATTTTTATAAGCTTTGGATAACTTCGAGCGAGAAGTAGTTAGTCCATTTTTACTCCATTTACCCATTTTTTAGTTTCTGTTCAAAATGAAAACATGCACGAATCGGCTAGCACTCTTTCATGTTTCTTTTGAATACCAATCGTTATTATGGCTGGTCATGACTATCACAGTCATTCTCGGTCATCCCCCAATGGCAACCCTACTTATTAATGTATTTTATTAGGATCTCATCGAATGAAACTTAAGCTTATTTCTATCGCACTTATAGCTGGTGGTCTTGCTGCTTGTGGCGGGGGGGGAGGCGGTGGTAGCAGCAGTACAAGTGCTCCCGCTCCTCAAACAAAAACCTTACAAGGTGTTGCCATTGACGGGTATATTTCCGGTGCAACCGCGTTTCTAGACATCAATTATAATGGTGTATTGGATGAGGGAGAGCCAAGTAGTATCACGGACGATGAAGGCAGTTATCAATTGTCTTTAACTGGTTCTAACTCTGACTGTATGGACTATGCCCCAATTGTAGTGAATGTTCCGGTTGGTGCTATTGATGCGGATAGCCCTAACTCGCCGATTACTGAACCTTATCAATTGGTCTTCCCACCAGTAATGACAGTGAGTTCTGACCAAGAAATTAAATCTACTACGCCACTTACTACCGTTTTATGGAATCAGATCCAAGCCGACCTATATAAAGGTGGTTTAAACAGTTGTTCCGCTTTGAAGCAAGCTGTAAACACTCAAAATAGCATTATCCAAAATGTGAAGGAACATGATTTCCGAATTGCGAATCGATATAACATTGCAGTGAAAGACTTGTATGGCGACTTCGTCAAAGCCCAAAACACTGAGCTTTATGAATTAGCGCAGAAAATGATGCCAGCCATTAAAAAGTCGTATCAAGAGACTAAAGATATTCAAAAAGAAAACCCCAAAGCTCAGCAAGCCTATGTTGATTATTATTGGGAGCATTGGGACTATTCTAAAAAGAACGAAATTAATAAGTGGTATAAAGTTAAAACAGTGATGACCGCTGACAAGCTGATTGTTATTGAACATGAAGTGTCAGCTGATCTACAAACAGAACTAGAATTAAATAAGCACATTGAGCGTAATAGCCAGAAGAAAAATGGTTTGGAATATGACAAGGAAGCTTGGTTTTCATTGAGCAGTGATGGAACGCAGCACTCGTGTTCAGTTCAGGAAACAATTAAACAACAGGTGCAACCCAATTCACTAACCACCTTTGGTGTAAAGAATAGTGGTTGGTCTCAACAGCCTGATTGGGAAAGCTGTTCCACTCAAAGTGTGGGTAATGGATTTAGCCAAACTTTAACGTCAGATGTTGTTGGTGATTATAAAGACCAGTTTACTCAAACTCAGGTGAAGTACCATTATGGTTCAAATGCTCCTTACCCTGAGTGGGTCAATTTAGGTGATACTTTATCTAATATCTCACGAAGCGACTTTGATGTATTAAACTATCTATCAGTTGATTTCAATGAGAACACTGCACACGGTTCAGATAGTTGGACTCGTCATAAATATGCGCACATTGAAAATACACCTTTTGATTATACTCAGACGATAACGTCTAAAGATTCTCAAGGTAACTGGACTAGAGGTTATTATTACCAGAATGGGACAAGTCTGTTTGAGTGTTCAAATGATGGTGTGAACTGGTCAAAAAACACTTGTAAGTAAAGCCCGTCGATACCGAGTAAATCTAGATAATCCGTATGCAATAAAAAATCCAGTGTCTACAAGACACTGGATTTTTAGTTTTGGTTAATCGCAATTTAGCTTTGCTTTATCGAAAGTGCCTAAGCGATCTCAATTTTCTCAGCTTGGTTTTGTTCTACCATTGACAGTGCCAGCGCTTCCGCCGCTTTAATACCATCGATACCAGCAGATAGGATACCACCCGCGTAGCCTGCGCCTTCACCAGCAGGGAAGAAGCCCTTAAGGTTGATGCTTTGGTAGTCTTTACCACGCTTGATACATACAGGAGAAGACGTACGAGTCTCAACACCGGTTAGTAGGCCATCTGGCGTAGAGAAACCTTTGATCTTCTTCTCGAACGCTGGGATTGCTTCACGAATCGCTTCGATAGCAAAATCAGGCAGCGCTTTTGAAATGTCTGTTAGGTGGATACCCGGTGTGAATGATGGTTTTACTTCACCGATTTCACTTGGATCGCGACCTTTTAGGAAGTCACCGATTTTCTGTGCAGGGGCGTCGTAGTTCTCGCCACCTAGAACATAAGCGGCACTTTCTAATTCACGTTGTAAACGGATACCTGCTAGTGCATCACCTGGGTAATCTCGCTCTGGGTCGATCCCCACAACGATAGCACTGTTTGCGTTACGTTCTGCACGAGAGTATTGGCTCATGCCGTTGGTGACTACGCGGCCTTCTTCAGAAGTCGCGGCAACCACAGTACCACCCGGGCACATACAGAAGCTGTATACAGTGCGGCCATTTTTACAGTGGTGAACGAGTTTGTAGTCTGCAGCACCTAGGATAGGGTTGCCTGCGTTCTTACCGAAGCGAGCTTCATCGATCATCGCTTGCTTATGTTCGATACGGAAACCAACAGAGAAAGGCTTAGCTTCCATGTAAACGCCACGTTCGTGCAGCATTTCAAACGTATCACGAGCACTATGGCCAACAGCCAGTACAACGTGGCGAGATTTGATCTCTTCCCCGTTAGAAAGCGTCAAGCCAGTGATTTGACCGTCTTCCATGTGAACGTTATCAACGCGAGTGCTGAAGCGAATTTCGCCACCTAGCTCAATGATAGAAGCACGCATCTTCTCGATCATGGTAACCAGTTTAAAGGTACCGATGTGTGGCTTACTTACGTATAGGATTTCTTCAGGCGCACCTGCAGCAACGAATTCTTCGATTACTTTACGGCCGTAGTGCTTTGGATCTTTAACTTGGCTGTAAAGCTTACCGTCTGAGAATGTACCTGCGCCGCCTTCACCAAACTGTACGTTTGATTCAGTGTTCAGTGTACGCTTACGCCAGAAACCAAAGGTATCTTTCGTACGTTCACGAACTTCTTTACCACGCTCAACGATGATTGGATTGAAGCCCATTTGAGCAAGCACTAGGCCTGCGAACAAACCACAAGGGCCAAAACCGATAACGACAGGGCGCTCAGTTTGGTTCTCAACCGCTTTAGCCACGAATTTGTACTCCATGTCAGGAGTCACTTTTACATGCGGGTCGCTAATGAATTGCTCTAACAACTCAGCTTCGTTTTCAACGAGAACATCAAGCGTGTAGATAAGTAAGATTTTTGATTTCTTACGAGCATCGTAGCCACGTTTAAAGATATTAAAAGAAAGTACCTGATCAGAATTAATGCCAAGCTTCGCTTCAATAGCGTCTTGAATGGCTGATTCTTCGTGGTCTAGAGGGAGTTTAATTTCGGTTAAACGTATCATTTCGATGTCTCGTCTTTATAGGTGTCTTAGCTAGACCGCTTCTAAACGCAGAGTTTGATGAAAACGCTGATGTTGAAAGAAGCGATAAGCTCACAATGGCGCGCATTTTACGAGAAATTGATTTATCTGTCATACTAATTTGGAAACATGGAGCAAATAGACACGATATTAGAGCCGTATGATGTTGAATTTTGCCTTGGGATGAGTATTATCCTCCATTCTTCAATTTTGACTAACTTATAGAGCAGAGCATCATGGCATTTGTCGTAGGCGATAACTGTATTCAATGTAAATACACAGACTGTGTGGCGGTATGCCCCGCAGATGCGTTCCATGAAGGCCCGAATTTCATGGTAATCAACCCAATCGAATGCATTGATTGTGGTTTATGTGTACCTGAATGCGATGCTCAAGCGATCTTCCAAGAAGATGATCTGCCAGAAGATCAAAAGATCTTTATTGAAGTGAATGCCGAGCTTGCCGAAATCTGGCCGGTACAAACTGAAGTTAAAGCACCGATGGATGAAGCTGAAAAGTGGAATGGTGTCGCTGATAAGTTGGCAATGCTAGAAAAGTAATTGTTGAAAAGAACTCAAATAAAAAGGCGTACTGATTTAATCAATACGCCTTTTTTAATATCTGAGCAGTGTCGACTGGCTCGTTAGCTTATGAAATTTAGCTATGCTGACGACGCATGTTGTCGAGAATAATACCTGTCGCCATTGCTACGTTCAGAGACTCTGCGCCACCGAATGCAGGAATCGTAATCTTATCCGTTACGTATTTAGCCGCATGTTCGCGAATGCCGTGAGACTCACTACCCATCAGTAAAATACCGTTGGCAGTAAATTCCGTCTTATGAACACTTTCACCTTCTAAGAACGCTCCGTAAACAGGTAGGTTCGCTTGCTCTAAGTATTCAGGTAAGTCTGTTTGGCTTACGTGTACTCGGCCAAAGCTGCCCATGGTCGCGCTGATCGTTTTCGGGTTGTATGGATCTGCACAATCGCTGCTCGCAACGATATGCTTAATGCCATACCAGTCAGCTACGCGAATAATCGTACCTAGGTTGCCCGGATCAGATACACCATCCAGTGCAATCATTAACCCAGTAGCTTTTGGTAATTCAAACGTTGGGATCTCAACAACAGCAATCGCTGCATTGTTACTCACCAAAGTACTCGCTTTGGTCAGGTCATCCAGTGAAGCTTCAACACAATCAAACTCAAACAGTGACGCGTGATTTTCAGATAAGAAATCAGCCGTAGCAAAGACGTTCTTTACGACTAAGTCACTATTGAATAGCTCAAGTACGTTTTTTTCACCTTGAACTAGAAACAGGCCGTGGGCTTTACGTTGTTTCTTTTGGCCCAAAGCACGAAGGAGTTTTAATTGGTTTTTTGAGATCATGTTTTTATCCTAGATATAAGCCCGCGCATTATAGAGCAAAGGTTGGATAACCAAAAGCGTGATAACTCAATGCGATCCACTAAAAAGCAAAAGCAACCCACTTAAAAAAGAAAAGCGCACTAAATAGCGCGCTCTTATCTGATTTAATCATCTAACATTAAGCTGAACCCAAGATTAGCTGACCTGTATGATTAATATGGGGCAGGGTAGCGCTTAAACACGGTGTTGATATCGGTAAGGATCTCTTCTGACAACGGTTTGCTGAACGCTGCTACGTTCTCTTTCAGTTGTTCCATGGTGGTTGCGCCAATAATAGTGGAGGTGACACCATCAACTTGATTACACCACGCTAAAGCTAGTTGGCTCGGTGTAAATCCGTGAGCGTTCGCAACTTCGACATATCCTTTTACGGCTTCATTGGCAGACTCAGTGTCGCGGAAAATGCCTTTACGCTGCATGTAAGTCCAACGGCTTCCTTCTGGTCTCGCACCATCAATGTATTTGCCACTCAGCATGCCCGCTGCTAACGGTGACCATGGTAGGTAGGCGACGTCTTCGTGCACACAGTTTTCAATCAAATAAGGCCAGTCTTTCGCGTGCAGCAGGCTAAATTCATTCTGAATAGAGACCATTCGCGGTAAATCATGCTTCTCACTGAGTTTAAGGTAAGTGTTAATGCCCCAAGTGGTGTCATCAGACAAACCAACATGACGGATTTTTCCGGCTTTAATGCAGCTCGCTAGTGCTTGGAGGATCTCTAGCATCTCCGCTTCATGCTGCTTTCGGTCGATATCACTGAATCGAATATGATTCGGGAAATGCTTGCCAAAGTGAGGCGTCGTTCGGTTTGGCCAATGCAGTTGGTAAAGGTCGATATAGTCCGTTTGTAAACGCGCTAGTGAAGCGTCAACCGCTGCAATTACAGCTTCCCCCGTGATTGGCCCGCCATCTCGAACCCAAGGCAATCCCGGACCTGCAATTTTGCTGGCGATGATGACTTCTTGGCGGCGCTGCGGATTGCGAGCTAACCAGTTACCTATGATTGCTTCCGTTTTACCGTAGGTGTCTGGAGACGGTGGTACTGCGTACATCTCTGCGGTATCGATAAAGTTAATACCTTGGCTTAGCGAGTATTCGATTTGTTGGTCAGCTTGTTGTTGCGTATTTTGCAGCCCCCAAGTCATGCTGCCAAGGCAGATTCGGGAAACGGGAATTTGACTACTTCCTAGTTTTGAGTATTCCATTAAATTCGGGGTTCCTGTAGTGAGGCTCGTTAGTGCTCGCAGTGTGGATATTGAAAAAGGGCGAGTGAGGAATGAAAACGAATATAAATTATTAGCACAAAATGGCAACACAGGGTATGGCTTGGGCAAGTTTAATGAGTCATTTCTCATTGCAACAAATGAGTCTGCTTGATGATTGAGAAGCAACATACAAAAGACGCGATAGATAACAAGGTGTTAATAGATCAGGCGCCTGAATGAAGCTGCATTGGGATAAGAGAAAGGTTCAGAGACAAAAGAGCTCTACATCAACGAGAAGTAGAACTCTTTTTTAGGGGTTCTATAAACAAGTTCTGAGTATTGATTAAGTTACGAGGTCGCGTTGGTGTCAAAACCACCTTGAGATTGCGCCTGTCTTAGAGCTTCCTGCCTTTGAACTTCTTTCTCAGTTAATACTGGTTGAAGCGTTTCCTCAGAGGCTTGAGGAGAGAAAATGAAATATTTATTAATCGTCATAACTGTGTCTCCGTGTAACGTATGACAGATTCTGCATCAGGGATAAATTGTGATCATCATCCACTTTGTACTTTTTTTAGGCTGAGATCGGAGGGCGTAGAATGCGTACAAAGCGATCGCTTATCATCCGTATGCAATGTTGAACTGACGAAACCCTCTGTTTTCAAGTATAGGAAGCGCATCTAATTTCGCACAACAATGATTTAGAGCAATTACATACATGGTCAGGGGCGTAAGATGAAAAGCCTCGCGACTGACTCTGCGTACGTATTTGTCTAAAAATACATCGCTTATCTATCTTAATAATTAGGTCAGTAAATCAATTACTTAATCCATGGTGAGATGAATTATGGAAAAGCTTGTAGAACGTTTCCTGAATTACGTTACTTTTGATACTAAATCCGATCCTTCTAATCAGCAATGCCCAAGTTCACCGGGTCAAATTACTTTTGCTGAAGCCTTAAAGTTAGAATTGGTTGCATTAGAGTTAGTTGATGTGTCTTTAGACGAAAATGGCTATTTGATGGCGAAACTGCCGTCGAATGTCGATTATCCAGTGCCTGCGATTGGCTTTGTGGCGCATATGGATACCGCTCCTGATGCTTCAGGAGCAAATGTGAAACCACAAGTGATTAAAGATTACCAAGGTGGAACGATTGAATTAGGTGAAAGTGGCGAGAGTTTGAACCCAAGCCAATACCCAGACCTTGATTCTTTACATGGTCACGACCTTATTACGACTGACGGCACAACTCTGCTTGGTGCCGATAACAAAGCGGGCATCGCTGAAATCATCAGTGCGATTGCTTACCTGAAAGCGAATCCAGACATCAAACATGGCGACATCTGCATTGGTTTCACACCGGATGAAGAGATTGGCCGCGGTGCGAACCTGTTTGACGTTGAAAAATTTGGCGCCGAGTGGGCGTACACCATCGATGGTGGGCCAGTAGGGGAGTTGGAATTTGAGAACTTTAATGCCACGAGCGCTGATGTTATCTGTCATGGCGTGAACGTTCACCCAGGTACCGCCAAAGGTAAAATGGTGAACTCAATGAACATTGCAGCGCAATTCCAACTGATGATGCCTGCGCAAGAAACACCAGAGTGCACAGAAGGTTATGAAGGTTTTTACCACCTGAAGTCGGCTGAAATGGGGGTGGCTCGCTCTGAACTGGGATACATCATCCGTGATTTTGAACGTGAGGGTGTAGAAGCGCGTAAGGCATTCATGCAACAGAAAGTGGATGAGCTGAACGAGCGCCTAGAGAAAGGCCGTGTTGAGCTGGTGCTAACCGATAGCTACTTCAATATGAAAGAGATGGTTGAACCGCATCAACATATTATTGAATTAGCGAAGCAAGCGATGATTGAGTGCGATGTTGAGCCAATGATCAAGCCTATCCGAGGTGGTACAGACGGTGCTCGCTTATCTTTCATGGGGCTACCGTGTCCGAATATCTTTACTGGTGGCTACAACTTCCACGGTATTCACGAGTTCATTACCATTCAAGGCATGGAACAAGCGGTAGAAGTGATCGTGAAACTCTCTCAACGTACCGCTATTCACTATCAAAAATAGCCGCCTAAAACGCGATATCTCTTTGTATTTTTGAGAGTATTCATTAATACTCTCTTTAAGCATAAGGGAGTACGCGATGAAAAAGTTAGTTTTACTTTGCACCCACTTAGCCGTGGGTGCTTTTGGTTTTGGGCTTGGTGTCTACGCACTACCTATCTTGATTGAGCCTGATTCTCCTTCCTCAAGTTCTGTTGAAGCGATCAGTCAGCAGGCGATCTATACAGGTGAGTTCACCAAAGACCGACAAGACAGTGACTTTTTGCATTGGGGAGAGGGCATGGTCTCTGTCTCTGAAAGTGCGATAGCTTTTGAAGGTGAATTGGCGCCGGGGCCGGATTATAAGGTTTACCTATCACCTAAGTTTATTGAAACCGAACAGGCATTCAATGACAGCAAGAGTGAGTTACTGAGAGTCGGAGATGTAAAAACATTCGATCGATTTATGGTTAACCTCCCAGAAGGTACTGATCTTAATCGATTTAATACGGTTGTGATTTGGTGTGAAACTTTTGGCCAATTTATTACTTCTGCCAAGATAAAATGATAGCCTTACTAGGGCGTGTTGATCTTTCGAACAAAATTTAACCGCGAAAGGTCAACACGGCCTAATAGCTGATAAAAGCATGAAAAGGAGCGCTCTATTTTTGAGTGCTTTTTTATAATGCGTTTATTGGATTGAGTCAGTCGCTGTAAAGCTCATCGCTTTAATGATCGTCGTTATAAAGCTTAATTGTTGTAATACAAAGGAATAAATAATGGAAAAGATGTGGCAAGTAATAGATTTCTTACTCGCTAATAAGTTTATTTTTAGTGTGCTGATCATCTGCATTATATTAATAATCCGACGAATCACTTTGTCTCGAATCCGTGGTGATGTCGCTTTTCTTAGTGAAGACCAACGTAACTGGATGTCACGTACCAAAAACGGCACATTCGCGATTATTGTTGTGACGTTATTCGTGCTGTGGAAATCCGAAATCAGCGAATTTGCGCTGTCTGTTACCGCTATTGCGGTTGCGATAGTCGTGGCTTCAAAAGAGATCATTCTCTGTTTTACTGGCTCTATTCAGCGTGCGAGTTCTCGCTCATTTCGAATTGGTGATTGGATTGAAGTGGGCAAAATCAGCGGTGAGGTGATTGAGCACAACTTGATGGCGACTGTGATTCAAGAAATCGATTTGTATCATGGGCAATATCACTTCACTGGCAAGACTGCCACGCTGCCTAATAGCATGTTCTTCACTTATCCGGTAAAGAACCTCAACTTCATGAAGCGCTATGTTTATCATAACTTTTTTGTGACGGTGAAAGACTTTGTAAACCTATACCCTATGGTGCCGGGTCTTATCGTGAAAATTGAAGAGCATTGTGAAGAGTTTATCGATGTTGCCCGTCGTTACAATGGTGTGATTGAGAAGCACGCTGGGGTTGACCTTCCTGGCTCTGAACCGCACATTCATATCACGAGCAGCTCAACGGGTGAGCAAGAAGTCCACTTTATGATCTTCTGCCCGACAGAGAAAGCGATTCACCTTGAACAGGATATCCGTAAAGATTTCATGGAAGCTTACGCGTTGGCATTTCCCTCAAGTGACTAATACGATGCTGGAAGCTAACAAGTCCGAATAAAAAGAAAGCCGAGAGCGATAATATCGACTCTCGGCTTTTTTGTATTTGATATCTAGACTTAGACCTTGAGACCTAGCGTTAGAGATTAATCTAGGTCAGCGAGTGGCAACCAGTCTACTTCTACACCAGCTTGCTCAAACATATCTTGGCTTATCTTGATCTTATCTCCCCAACGAGAAAGGAAATCTTCACTTTGCTCTGGGCAATGTACCGCTGAAATTCCAGTTTGGATGATTTTTGCTGCACAGTTTGGACAAGGGAAGTGAGTGACCCAAACTTCACAACTGTCTAAATCACGTTTAGCAAACAAGATTGCATTTTCTTCAGCGTGAAGTGTCTTGAGGTATTTCATCTCGCGATCGTCAGTATCCGCACTATCAGACACGCCATGCGGGTAGCCATTAAAACCAACGGAAACAATACGGTTGTGCTTAGTGATTACGGCGCCGACTTGAGTTGAAGGATCTTTACTCCAAGAACCGACCAATTCCGCCATTTGATAGAAACGTTTAGCCCATTTTGAAATCATGAGAATTCCTTAACAATTAAATGTGAATGCTTATCTGTCTGACAATACATGATGTTAGACAATATCCATAGAGAACAAAAGCTGAGAGGTTGATTTACTTAGAAATTGTAACGCGTTTGTAATTACTTTATAAGCACTTAGTTTCAATTAACATATTGATACACTTTGGTTCGTTATAATTGATATTCCTCGGACAATAGTAACGGGTGTGTTACGTAAATTTTATACTGTTCAAATACTAACAAGTGACGGTATAACCATGCGTAAAAAGTTGATCCTTACGGCTCTTGCAAGCTCTCTTATTCTTGCTGGATGTGGGCAAGATGCTCAAAATGCCAAGCAAGCGCCTCTACCTCTCGTAGCAGTACAGGATGTTAGCGTTGTTTCTCACCAGCAAAGTAAGTCGTACATCGGTCGTATTGAAGCCGTTGAAGACACGGCTATCACAGCGCAGGTTTCTGGCTATCTACAAAGCCGTCATTTCAATGAAGGTCAAATGGTCGAAAAGGGCCAATTACTGTACTCCATTGAACCCTCTTCATTTGAAGCTGAAGTAGCAAGCGCAAAAGCGTCTGTTGCTCAAGCGAACGCGAACCTTAAAAAAGCCGAGCTTGATTTTAACCGAGGTAAGAACCTTCTCCCTAAGGGGAGTATTTCTCAATCGGAATTTGATGCATTGACAGCAAACTTATTGGGTTCTCAGGCACAGCTTGAAGCAAGTCAAGCACAACTCAATGCAGCCAATGTTCAGCTTTCTCATACCAAAATTATTGCGCCTTTCTCTGGACGAATCAGTGACACCAAAGTGAGCACGGGTGACTTGGTTTCACCGTCGTCAGGTGTATTAACTACGTTGGTTAGCCTAGATCCAATCCATGCATCGTTCAGCATCAGTGAGCGTGAGCGTATTGAGCTGGGTATGGATCGCATCGAAGGAGATGGCAGTAGCGATTCTGCAGGTGTTGAAGTTCAGATCATGCTTGAGAATGGTGAAGCGTTCGAACATCTAGGTCAGCTTGATTTCTTGGGTAACCGTATCAACCTCAATACTGGTACGATCGCGATGCGCGCAATTGCTGATAACCCGAACCAGCAATTACTTCCAGGCCAACACGTTCGCGTTGATCTACGTGAAAAGCAATCTATTGATGTTGTGACTATTCCGCATCGTGCGGTTCAAACCGACCTAGAAGGTGACTTTGTGATGGTATTGGTTGAAGGTGAAGCCGCACCCGTTGCTGAGCGCAGAAACATTGAGATGGGGCGACAAGTTGAAGGTGGTGTGATCGTTCATTCTGGTCTAGAGAAGAACGACGCAGTGATCACTCAAGGCCTACAGCGTGTACGTAATGGTATGTCTGTTCGTATTCAAGCTTCTGCTGAACAAGCTGAGTAAGGGGGCTATTTATGTTAAGTCGTTTCTTTATTCAAAGGCCTAAGTTTGCCCTTGTCATATCCATAATATTAACGCTGGCGGGTGCGATCTCTCTCGCTATCTTACCAGTGGCCGAATATCCAAAAATTAGCCCACCATCGGTCAGTGTGTCGGCATTCTACACGGGTGCCAGTGCTGAAGTGGTGGAACAGGCGATAGCCGACCCCATAGAAACGTCGGTTAACGGCGTTGAAGATATGATCTACATGTCTTCTAAGAGTGCTAATGATGGTTCATATAACCTTAACGTGACCTTTGATGTTGGTACTGATGCTGATATGGCTCAGGTCAACGTTCAGAACCGAGTTGCTCAAATCGAATCAAAGCTTCCTCAAGAAGTTAGAATGGTGGGCGTCACTGTTAAAAAGCGTTCACCTGACCTTTTGATGGTATTGAACTTCTATTCGCCAAACGGTGAGTACGACGATCAATTCCTGATCAACTACGTGAACTTAAACATTAAAGACCAATTGGCTCGTGTAAAGGGCATTAGTGAAGTTAATGTGTTGGGTGGTGGTGAATACGCGATGCGTGTTTGGTTAGATCCTGAGAAAATGGCTAACCTGAATATAACCACCTCTGACGTGAATCGCGCGTTGGCGGAGCAGAACGTTCAAGTCGCTGCAGGCCGTATTGGAGCTGCTCCTTATAACGACGCGCAAGAAGTGCAGTTCAACTTGGTAACAAAAGGCCGACTAGAAACGGCTGATGAGTTTGAAAATGTTGTGCTTCGTGCAAATCAAGACGGTTCAACGGTTTACCTAAAAGACATTGCACGTGTTGAGCTGGGTAAAAAGTTCTACGATGGTAATGGTAAATACCGTGGTCAAGATGCTTCGATCGTAACGCTGTCACTTCAGTCAGACGCTAACGCGCTGGAAAGTGGTAAAGCGGTAATGGCGATGCTAGACAATCTAAGCAAAAACTTCCCTGATGGCGTTGCTTATGAAGCGAGTTATGACACCACACTCTTCGTTGCTGAGTCGATTAAGGGCGTAGTCAAAACACTTATCGAAGCAATTTTGCTGGTTATCGCAGTAACGTACTTGTTCTTGGGCAGTGCCCGTGCAACCTTGATTCCTGTGGTTGCGATTCCGGTATCTTTGATTGGTACTTTTGCGATCATGCAGATGACCGGCTTTACCATTAATACAGTAACCCTGTTTGGTTTGATTTTGGCGATTGGTATCGTAGTAGATGATGCGATCTTGGTTATCGAGAACGTAGATACTACGATGGCCAAAGATCCTACCATTTCACCGCGAAAAGCAACGCTTATCGCAATGAAAGAAGTAACGGGGCCAATTGTTACCTCAACCTTGGTTCTGTTAGCGGTATTCATCCCAGTAGCGATGCTGCCAGGTATTACCGGCATCATGTATCGTCAGTTCGCTCTGACTATCTGTATCGCGGTTGTTATCTCGTCAATTAACGCACTGACCTTGTCTCCTGCATTGTGTTCATTGGTTCTTAAACAGGGTGGTGGTAACACAGCACGTTGGTACCAAGCGTTTAACCGTGGTCTTGAATCAGTAACCAACAAATACGGTCAAATTGCAGGCTTCCTTGTGAAAAAGGGGGTTCTACTGTTTACCTTCTTTGTTGTGGCACTAGCGGCGGTAACTTACTTCGCGAAAACTACATCTACGGCATTTGTACCTCAAGAAGATAAAGGCATCTTGCTGGTTAACGTGCAGCTTCCTGACGCGGCATCACTGTCTCGTACAGAAGATGTGACTGAGCAATTGCTAGAGATGGTTGAGCAAGAGCCGGGTGTTGATGGTGTAACACTGGTTAACGGCTATGCATTCATGACGGGCGCTTCTGCTTCGAATGGTGCCTCGTTATTTATCAAACTGCATGATTGGGATATGCGTAACGCACTGGACGGTCAACATTCAGCGCAAGCTATCTCACAACGTATTAACGGTCGAGCAGCAACAGAATTGCCTCAAGCGATTGTATTTGCAATGGGACCTCCTGCGGTTCCGGGCATGGGTGCTGCGTCTGGTTTTGAGTTTGTTCTCGAAGATACATTAGGTCGTAGCCGCACGGATCTAGCGATGGTCATGAATGACGTGATTGCTGAGGCAAACAAACAGCCTGAGATTTCACATACCTTCAGTACCTTTCGCGCTAATGTACCTCACTACTATGTCGATATTGATCGTGAGAAAGCGCAACAACTTGGTATTCCGCTGTCGGAAATATTCCAAACGCTACAAGGCAATCTTGGATCAATGTACGTGAATGACTTTACCATGTTTGGTAAGAATTTCCGTGTCACCATGCAAGCAGACAGTGAACACCGTAGCAGCATGGATGACCTACAACGATTCCACGTACGTTCGTCTAATGGCGAGATGATCCCGTTAAGCACATTGGTGACTTACGACCAGATCTTCGAGCCGGACGTAGCATGGCGTTACAACATGTACCGCAGTGCGGTGATTCAAGGGCAACCAGCACCGGGTTACTCAAGCGGTGATGCGATTGCTGCAATGGAACGTGTTGCGGCTGATGTACTGCCGCAGGGTTATCAGTACGAATGGACAGGCATGGCTTACCAAGAAGTACTAGCCGGTAACCAAGCGATCTTTGCTTTTGCACTGGCTCTGATCTTCATCTATCTGTTCATGGTGGCGCAGTACGAGAGTTGGACAATCCCTATAGCGATTATCTTAGTGGTACCGGTTGCAACCTTAGGTTCTTTCTTGGCGCTGAACCTGACAGGCACACCGCTGAATCTCTATGCACAAATTGGTTTGGTTCTCTTGATAGCTTTGGCCGCGAAGAACGCAATCTTGATTGTGGAATTCGCAAAGGTTGAGCGTGAAGAGAAAGACGCACCGATTGAAGATGCGGCGGTGAAGGGCGGTACGCTGCGTTTTCGTGCTGTGAACATGACGTCTTGGTCATTCATTTTAGGTATATTCCCGCTTATCTTCGCTGCGGGTGCTGGTCACGTGAGTCAAAACTCATTGGGTATTTCTCTGATTGGTGGCCTGCTATGTGTGTTGTTAGCGGGTACGTTCCTAATCCCTGGCTTCTATGCATTCGTGCAACGTAAGCGTGAGAAGGCACACGGTGGCAATACCAAGTTGATTCCACTGGACGATGAATAGGGAAGTTAGTGTCTTGTAGGATGAGCCCTTTACAAGGTTTCTCCTTGGTAATTAATTTCTTGTAAAAACGAAGGCTTAGCATTGTGCTAAGCCTTTTTTATTCCACTTGTGAATAAAGAATCTGTTTATATAATGAAATGTTTATTATAAGGTAGAGTTAATACTCCAATTAAAGCTCTCCAATAAAATGGTGTTTTATTCTTAAGTTGTTGTTTTTGTTGGATATATAAGTGTTCAGCTAACACTTGTATGCTCGAAAGTATTTGCACAATAGTGTGAAGTGTTTCAAAATTACCAAGTTATATTGAAATATTTTGTGCATTGAGGTTCTTATGAAAGTCATTGATTTATTTAAACACCGAGGCGACAGCGTGTCTTCGCAACACTCAGAGTTTATGCAATGGATGTCTCCAGCTCTTAGAGATTACTGGGGAGACTTTCTGAATCGCACGCAAAATAGTCATTTCTTTGCGTGGGTTCGTGATCACCACAAACCTGCTGTCAATGAAGATGCGCCAGAGATGCCTGTTGAACCACAGATCGTACTTAAGCCAGAAGCACAACTTGTATTTGATGAGCTTGAACAGCAGATCGGTGAAGTGATCCATACTGGTGATTGGATCAATGTAAGCCAAGACAGAATCAACCAGTTTGGCCTCGTTACTGAAGATATGCAGTGGATTCATACAGAGCCTTCTAAGGCTGAAACAGATTCTCCGTTCAAAACAACCATTGCACATGGTTTTCTGACTTTGTCTCTGCTTCCTCGACTGACAGACAGTGTTGATCCTGACAAATCTCAATTCCCAACGGCGAAGATGGTTGTAAACATTGGTCTTAACCAAGTACGTTTCCCATACCCTGTAAAATCGGGCAGTAACGTTCGCGCTAAAAGTACGCTAACAAAAGTAACGCCAATTAAGAAAGGCCTAGAGATTGAACGCGAAATCCGCGTAGAGATCGAAGGCATCCGTCGTCCTGGTGCTGTGATTGTTTCGGTGATTCAACTTCACTTCTAGAGCTTTTTTATAAGTAGAATTGCTTTTAGCGAAGATTATAGATTCAAAAAAAGAGAGAGCTTAAGGCTCTCTCTTTTTGTTTTTGTCTATCAAGGCGATATCATCAGCATCCTAACAACATCACAAAAGTCGTTATCTTACTTGATACGCGTGTAGTTACTTAATGCGTTTATAGTTACTTGATGCGCGTGTAGCCGTACTCTTCGATAAGATCTTGCCCTTGTTTTGACTTCACGAACTTAATGAAATCTTTGCTCTCGTCAGAAACTGATTCAGTTTTGTGCAGCAATAAGAATGGGCGAGCCAATTCATAACTGTGGTTGGCGATGTTCTTAGATGTCGGCTCAACGCCTTCAAATGTGATTGCTTTGATCGAACGGTCGATAGAGCCAACAGAGATGAATCCAATCGCATGTGGGTTATGGTTAACAATCGTTTTTACCATGCTGTTGCTGTTTACAACCAAGTTATTTGGGTTGATGTCAGACACTAGACGGTCGTTAATGATTTTTGTCAAACCAAGTAAGCTCTCGAAGCTGTAACGTGAACCAGAAGAAGCTTCACGAGTTACAACTGCGATAGGTTGATCCGCACCACCTATGGCTTTCCAGTTTGTGATTTTTCCTTTGTAGATATCGAATAGCTGTTCACGTGTAACGTTGCTTACACCGTTTGAACGGTTAGTCACGACGGCTAGGCCGTCAAAGGCAATTGGAAATACCTTCAATTTTTCGCCCTGTTCGTGGTCAGTTAAGTAACGTGAGCTCATACCAATATCAGCGACACCTTTATTGACCATGGTAATACCCGCTGTAGAACCGATGCCCTGAACCGCAATATAGTTATCAGGGTGAGTCTTGTTGTACTCCTCAGCCAATACATCCATCACACGTGATACCGAAGTGGAGCCCGAAATATTGGTTTCTTGTGCAAAAGCAGCGTGAGAAGACAGGGCTAAGGATAAAAGAGAGGCAAGCGCGACTCGTAACATAAACAACTCCTAATTAATAACATTTGCCGGCTATGATAGGTCGGTTATATGACAATTTTGTGAAATTCTATCCGCTCAATGTGTCGCTATTAGCTTGATGAGTGAAAGCTAGTTGGGTTTACAAAAGCAGGATTCGTTTCTGGGAGCAGGACGGGTATTTTGTTTGCACTAGTTCGCTAAAATGTTGGTTGAGTCCTAAGCTAAACAAAGGAATTCACTACTTAGAAGTTTCTATGAAGTTACAAGGGGTGTTATGTCCGTCATTCATATCGAACTGAATCGTCTTTTAATTGGAGCTGAGAAGCTCTGTACATCTAGAAATCGCAGTTTACCTGTCGAGCTAGGCAAATCCCTTTATGAAGAGTGTGAGGGTGGTGTGCTGTTTTCTCAGGCTCATTATCTGCTCGACTCATCTCATAGCGATTACACAAATGAGATCGCCTGCGTTAGTTTTGATGAGTCACTGTCATGTTGGTTGGTAATGGTGCCGCTAGAAGGTGATGTAGAAACCGATTCAGTAAATTGGGGGCCTTATCCTTACTTACCTCAATCGAAGGATCTTGATGCTATTTTGTCTGAAATAGAAAAAGACCCTAAATCGTACTTCTGGTCGTGATTATTCTGTTGAGATGTTTGCGAGGGGCTTGATACCTAAAACGAACAACTTTTTTTTAACTCACCACATTACAACCTATCTGAGTCACTAAAAACAGTCTACGTTAATAAAGCTTATCTGCGTCAGTAAAACGATCTATGTTACTAAAACTATCTGCATCACTATAAATGATGGATGTCACTTCAAATTATGCCAATAAGATTGCGTAGTTATACCAATCACAGTGAGTAAGTGATCAGTGATTTACTACGATTGGTATTAATAAGATTGTGAAACCAAAGACCGGAAATCTTTTGGTGTTTTGCCGTGATAGGTTTTAAAGGCGGTACTAAAATGCGCCGCACTTTTAAATCCGGATTCATAAGCAATTTGAGTAATCGATTTGTTCGATGTTCTGAGCTGTGTGGCTGCGTGGGCGATTCGCTTTATCTTCAAGAGGTTTGAAAACGAAAGGTCTTCCGCCGATAAACGGCGTTTAAGTGTGGCTGGTGACATCCCCATATAGCTGGCTAGGGTATCGAGTGAGATATTATTTTCTATATTCTGTTCAATGTAATGGATGACCTTTTGTGTCACCGTCAATCTAGAGATCCGGCTAATAATCGCTAATAGTTCCGGATACTGCTCAACCATTAAAGACAGCAAACCTAAGCCTAGTTGGGTGAGTGCGTAATCATTCTGAGTCGATGAATTGGCCAGAGACATGATGAGCTCTTTCAATTGGCATATTTCGGTATCCGTTTGATTGAGCTTAATGTACTTATCTGGAGTTTGAGTGGATTCTAAATCACTGAACTGATTTATGAACTTTTGGAAAATTGCCAAATCAAAATCTAAGCAAATCGCACTAAACTCACCATTTTCAGTGTCGACCGTGATGTCTTTAATCTGACCAGAATTGTAAAGCGTGAAATCTCCAGCTTTTAACGAGGCTTGAGTGCCATTGGGCAGCATAAAAGATATGCTTCCTTTCGATACCATAAAAATACCGTTTTTAGAGGCGGGGTAGCGTTCGCGTTTCCTGGGAATAAAGTTTCTGAATTGAGTGACCGTGATTGATGGCATAGTGAGCTTCTTTGGCGTTGTAGATTAATTGCTTTTTTTAGTATTGTTTGAGCATGAGACATTTACAAAAAAGGCGCTAATAACTAGCGCCTTTAGAAGTAAACCTATCAGAAATTAGGCTTCGGTTTCATTTGTTGTTTCAGGCTCGCTAGGCAAGTCCGCAAAAACTTGTGTAGGTTTTGCTACCAAGTTACGGTTTTCCTGATTAACTTCTGAGAGAACTACTTCTAAAACGTCTCCCAGTTTGTATACCATTTCTTTATCGATAGATACAGTACCCATATCACCGTTGCACTCTATTCTCTCTTTATTATCAAGAATGAGAGAGCCAGGGATAAACGCCGCTGCACCATTATCAAGTAGACGTACCCGCATACCTGCGCGGTTAATATCGAAAATCTCGGCTTGGAAACGAGTTTCTTCTGCTGGAGCATTCGCTAGAGTGCGAGCATACAGCCAATCACCTACATTACGCTCAGCCATACCGTGGTGACGGCGGTGCAGGGCAAGTTCATCACCAATGGTTTCGTCTGGTGTTTGAATCGGCGCTTTACCTAATATGTGTGCTTTAAGCATACGGTGGTTAATCATGTCACCGTATTTACGAATTGGAGAAGTCCAAGTTGCGTAAATGTCTAATCCCATTGCGTAGTGCGGCGCAGGTTCATTGCTGATCTCGCTGTATGCTTGGAATTTACGAATACGGTTGTCGTAGTAGCTGTTGTCTAAAGAACCTAACCAACGACGCAGAGTAGCAAAACCTTCCAGAGAAACGATCTGCTCTTCTGTAAACGGCGTTTCTGCTTCTGGGTTAACTAGCTCCAGAACGTCTGTTAATTTCTCAGCTTTAAAACCAGAGTGACAGTTAAAGACACCTTGGTTAAAGCTCTCTTTTAATACTCGACCCGCACAGATGTTCGCGCTGATCATAGATTCTTCAACCAACTTGTTCGCACTGCGACGCATGTCCGCGTGGATAGCAACAACATCGTTATCTTCGCTTAGTTCAAAGCGGTAATCAGGGCGATCTGGGAACACAACCGCATTTGCAGAACGCCACGCTGAACGTGCTTGAGCAAATTGGTGAAGGTCAGAAACAATCGCAGCAATCTCTTCTGACGGTTGCCATTTCTCTGATGCACCTGTTTCTAGCCAGTCTGATACGTGGTCGTAAGCAAGACGAGCGTGAGATTTGATGTTTGCAGCGAAGAAGTTAATGTCATCACCGATAACACCATCTTTAGATACCGTTACTGTGCAGCAAAGTGCCGGGCGAACTTCGTTCTCTATGAGTGAACATAAGTTGTCAGCTAGATCGCGAGGCAACATTGGGATGTTACGACCAGGCAGGTAAATAGTGAAACCACGCTCGCGAGCCACTTTATCCATTGCATCATCTGGAGAGATGTAAGCGGTAGGATCAGCAATTGCGATAGTCAGTTCAAAATCACCGTTCTCTTTCTTCTTAGCGTAAAGCGCATCGTCCATATCTTTTGTGCTTTCGCCATCGATAGTCACAAAAGGGACGTGAGTCATGTCTACACGTTCAAGATCAGCGTCGTCTTTGATCTGCCAGTCGTCGATGCCTTCAGGTTCGCTGTTTGGTAGGTCATTTTGCGCTAGCGTTACCCACCAAGGCGCGATTTTGTCGTCAGCGTCTGTGATTTTCTCAGAGATTTGAGCCAAGAAGCCGTTGTCACCTTTTAACGGGTGTTGAACGATATGAGCAACAACCCAGTCGCCTTCTTTAAGCGTTTCAGGGTTCAAGCCCTTCTTTGCTTTCGCTTTAAGCTGCAGTTTTTTCAGTTGCGGGTGATCTGGAACAACGTTCAATCGACCTTTGAAAAGCTTAACTCGTGCAATAAAGCGAGTAAGACCCTGTTCAATCAACTCCTCTGGCTCTGCAACTTCGCGCTCTTTCTCTGTGCGAATGATGGCAATCACCTTGTCACCGTGCACACATTTTTTCATGTACGGCGGTGGGATGAAGAAGCTAGTTTTGCTATCGACTTCGAGAAAACCAAACCCTTTTTCAGTGGCTTTGATCGTACCTTCCTTTTTAGGGAGGGTTTCTTGGATTTGCTGTTTGAGTTGAGCGAGTAGAGGATTATCTTGAAACATTTTGACTTTTATCTATCGAGGACAATTGAGCACACTATAATCATTGCGAGGCTTGATTACTACTTAAAGGCGAAGTGAGCGTTAATTAATTGCCCTCTTATTTAACTAGGTCAATTTGCTAGAAGTTTGGTGCTGTGACGAGATATTCATCAAGTTTTGACGATATGATAGCCAGTGTTGATGTGAAACCGAAAAATATGTGATGTATTTCAATTTTTTCTGGCTTTTTTTATGCATTTAAGGAATAATCCGCCTCCCTTAGACGTCCCTAATGGCTTGAAGTGTTTTATTACTGCTTCGTAACTCTGAATGGAATCAGTATCTGATTGGATCAGTATTGGAATTGATAGAGCTCCCGGGACCTTTTGTTTACTTATATATAGTGGGATCCCAATGTCCGAATCTGTAATTCAATTTAATGAATTAGCCCTAAACGAAAACATTCTTTCAGCTCTTGATAGCATGGGTTTCGTTTCTCCGACTCCAATCCAAGCAGCAGCTATTCCTCTTCTTCTTGAAGGCCGTGACGCACTAGGTAAAGCACAGACTGGTACTGGTAAAACAGCAGCATTCTCTCTGCCTTTACTTAACAAAATCAACCTGAACCAACATAAACCACAAGCAATCATCATGGCTCCTACTCGTGAGCTAGCGATTCAAGTTGCTGCGGAAATCAAAAACCTAGGCCGTGATATCAAAGGTCTTAAAGTTCTTGAAATCTACGGTGGCGCTTCAATTGTTGACCAAATGCGCGCTCTAAGCCGCGGTGCTCACATTGTTGTTGGTACTCCAGGTCGTGTTAAAGACTTACTAACTCGTGACCGTCTACACCTAGATGAAGCACATACATTTGTTCTTGATGAAGCAGATGAAATGCTAAAAATGGGCTTCGTAGATGACGTTACTTGGATCCTAGAGCAAGCTCCAGAATCTGCACAACGTGTACTTTTCTCTGCGACTATGCCTCCAATGGTTAAGACTATTGTTGACCGTTACCTACGTAACCCGGCTAAAGTTGACGTTGCTGGTACTAACCACACAGTTGACAAAGTAGCGCAGAACTACTGGGTTGTTAAAGGCGTAGAAAAAGACGAAGCAATGTCTCGTCTTCTTGAAACTGAAGAAACTGACGCGTCAATCGTATTCGTACGTACTCGTCAAGACACTGAGCGTCTAGCTGATTGGCTATCTGCACGTGGCTTCAAAGCTGCTGCACTGCACGGTGATATTCCTCAGTCTCTACGTGAGCGCACTGTTGATCACATCAAACAAGGTGTTATCGATATCCTAGTTGCAACTGACGTTGTAGCACGTGGTCTTGATGTTCCACGTATCACTCACGTATTTAACTACGACATCCCATTCGATGTTGAATCTTACATCCACCGTATTGGCCGTACTGGTCGTGCTGGACGTAAAGGTAAAGCGATCCTACTAGTTCGCACTAACCAAATCCGTATGCTTCGCACAATCGAGCGTGTAACTAAGTCTCAAATGGAAGAAATCCAACTTCCACAACGTGACGAAGTTGCTGCTGCACGTGTTGCTAAGCTTGGTGCTGAGCTTGAAACTGAGAAAGAGAGCAAAGCTCTAGAAAACTTCGCAGGTTTAATCTCTACTCTGCAAGAATCTCTAGAAGTTGATGCTGCTACTCTAGCTGCAATGCTTCTTAAGCGTCAGCAAGGTAAGAGCCCTCTATTCTACGTTGGCGAAGACCCAATGATCGCTGCTATTGAGCGTGATAAGAACCGTCGAAAAGAGCGTCGTGAAGATCGTGACAATGGCCGTGACGGTGGTGGACGTAACTTCAATACTCAAGATTGGGATACGTACCAACTACAAGTTGGCCGTGAGCAAGGTGTTCAGGTTAAAGACATCGTTGGCGCACTAGCAAACGAACTAGGCCTAACTAAAGGTTCTATCGGTGCTATCAAACTAGACCAAGGTTCTACTTACGTTCAACTGCCAAAAGCAATGAACTCTGAAACTGCTGGTAAGCTAAGCAAACTTCGTATTCGTCAAAAAGAAGCTGGCGCTGTAGTTGTTGATTTCAACGACTTCCGTGAGCCTCGTCGTGGCGGCGGTGGTCGTGATGGCAACCGTGGTGGCGGTCGTGGCGGTCGTGATGGTGGCGGCTACCGTGGTAACCGTGAAGGCGGTCGTGGTGGATACCGTGGCAACCGTGATGGTGCTCGCGATGGTAACTCTGCTGGCGGACGTGACGGCGAGCGTCGTTTCGACCGTAACCGTGGTGGCGATCACCGTGGTAACCACCGTGGCGAACGTGGCCATGGCAACGCAGCAGGCAATGGCGGCAACCGCGGTCGTCGTCCAGAGCGCAACGAAGGTTAATCAACCTTTAGTTTAAGTGAAACTTACAAGCCAAGTTCTTATAGGTGAATAGCTTAAATAGTGAATTTAAAAGCCGAGCTTAATGCTCGGCTTTTTTGTGCCTGCTATTTGAACTTTAGCTTTGGTTGGTTCTATATATGTGGCAGCTTACTTCAACTAAACTTCGTCCCTATATTAAATGTTAGCGCTTAAACTTAGCTGTATCGCGTTCTAAGTCTATATTGAAATAACGTGCTACAAAGATACTAAAACAATGAGTGAAGGCTATCTAAGCGACGTTACAGTTCATTTATTCGTAGAGTTGTACTCGAATGCAATTAAAAGAAGATCGGATTTTGTCGTTCACTATTCCCAACTCTTGTGATCTTTTTGATGCAAACATTGAGCAATTGAGAAATCGAGCAAAAAGTAATCGGTAATGATAAGCAGACAAAAGGGAAGGGGCTAGGCGGATTACGTGCATTGGTGCGATTCACTCTAGTTAACTTAATCGAGTGAAAAACTAGTGTGAGCAGTCCTTTACTTCGTTTATTGACCAACTGTCATATTCAACTATTTTTTAATTTCGCTCTCGAAATAAATAAACTAATGACTCAGATCAACTTAATTGTGTTCATTTGGTGCTTTTTGCAAAACAAAAGTTGAAAGATTCAAAAATTATTGAATAATGGGCTTAACTAAAATTGAAGTAAACACTTCATCCAATTCATACTGAAACAGGATCCATATCCAATGTCTAATTCGTTTGTTCTGGTTATTAACTCGGGTAGTTCATCCCTAAAATTTGCTGTTATTGATTCTGTTTCTGGTGAAGCCGTATTGAGTGGCTTAGGGGAGTGTTTTGGTCTTGAAGATGCTCGTATGAGCTGGAAGTATCAAGGTCAGAAAACTGAAATTGCCATTCAAGGTGAAGATAACCACCACAAAATTGCCATTGGCAAACTGGTTGGGTTGATGGAAGATCTAGGCTTCACTGCTGATATAGTGGCTATTGGTCACCGTATCGTTCACGGTGGCGAGAAGTTCACTCAAACGGTTCGAATTACTGAAGAAGTAACGAGTGAGATTGAGAGCCTATCTGACCTAGCTCCACTTCATAACCCTGCAGGTGCTATCGGCATCCGCGCTGCGATTGAAGCTTTCCCTTCTTTACCTCAATTTGCTGTATTTGATACGGCTTTCCACCAAACAATGCCACAACGTGCATTTACTGGTGCAATCGCAAAAGAACTATACACAGACTTCGGTGTTCGTCGTTACGGTTTCCACGGTACGAGCCACTACTTCGTTAGCCGTGAAGCTGCGAAAATGGTCAACAAGCCAGTTGAACAAGCTAGCTTCATCTCTGTTCACCTAGGTAACGGTGCATCTGTATGTGCTATCAAAGACGGTAACAGTGTTGATACGTCAATGGGCTTCACACCGCTTTCTGGCCTTATGATGGGCACACGTTGTGGTGATTTAGATCCAGGTATCATCGAATACCTACTTAAAAAAGGTTGGTCACAAGAGCAAGTCTTTAATTCTCTAAACAAGGAGTCTGGCTTCCTTGGCGTGTCTGGTCTTACGAGCGATGCTCGTGGCATCTTAGAAGCGATGGAAGAGGGCCACGAAGGCGCTAAGCTTGCTTTCGAGGTGTTTACTTACCGCGTTGCTAAATACGTTGCTTCTTACCTTGCAACGCTAGACTCTTTAGACGGCATCATCTTCACTGGTGGTATCGGTGAGAACTCTCTACCAATTCGTCGTGAGATCCTAAGCAACCTTAAGATTCTTGGTTTTGTTGAAGACGTAGCAGGCAATGAAGCCGCTCGCTTTGGTGCAGAAGGCATCATCGCTAAGTCTGAAATGTTAGACGCGGTAGCAATGGTTATTCCAACCAATGAAGAATTCGTAATTGCTCAACAGTCGGTAGAACTTCTGTAATCCAAGCAGCCGCTTAATAAAATATAGACAATGTGAAAGCGAGCCCTAGTGGCTCGCTTTTTTTATTTTCTTGTTCGGGATGAGTTGTAGTAGATCTGCTTGTTACCTGTCTCCTCTATTCGTTATCGAAGGAGAAAAAAGGCTACGAATGTAGCCTTAGAGTCATCTTGTATCGAAGCCCGCACCACTCGAGGGTGATACGCGCTATGACGATGTCGTAAGTTATGTCGTTTTGAGGGGAATGCTCGTTAGTTGAATTCCCCGTTTCTGCGAGAACGCTAAAAGACGAGAATATGGCATGCCTTCTTTGCTAATCATGTTTGTCAGTCAACATAGGCTACTGAGCTTGGTTCTTTGTAGATACAATCAACTCCAGTCACATTTCCGTTGTTGTCTTGAATTATTGAACATTATTTTGAGGTGTGACCAGTTAATAGGCACGCCGTACTAAAGGGTATTAATCCCATCCGTTACCTGGCTCAAACCTTTCTTTATTTGCTTTCTTTCTCCTTATCGAAAAGTCTTTTTTCTGAGTATTCCCAACCGTCGAACCTCGTTTTTACCTACTTTTATACGACATTATCCAATGTCTTAAGAGGCTTGTTCTTTTTATGATTTTGTTTTTATTGATTATTTTGTAAATAGCAATGTTGCATATCGTGCTGGAGGGGTAGGCAGCAAAATATATATTGCAAATATAAATGATATTTGTTCTTATTCGCGTCCATTGTGATTTATAAACTAAACCGGAATTAGAATATGAACGTTAGATTGGCTTTCACCCCTCTCGCCTTGGCAATTGGAGGTGCATTAACCACAGTGGCTACCGTGTCGAATGCAATGGCTTCAGAAGAAGTAACGGTGGATGAAACCGTGCAAGTTATTGGTCATCAGTACGAAGGCTACGCGGAGCACATGCCGCAATCGGGTACCAAAACGGATGTCGAATGGCTCGATGTCCCACAAGCCGTATCAGTGGTTACTAAAACAGAGATGGAAGACCGTGGTGCGGTCCGTTTAGTGGATGCTCTTGATGGTGTTGCTGGTGTCAATAATACCTTAGGTGAAGGCAGTCGAGATCAGTTCGTTATTCGTGGTTTTGATGCGCTGAATGACATGTATCGCGATGGCATGCGTGATGATGGAACTTTACAGTCGTATCGAAGCCTATCCAATATTGAGCGTGTTGAAGTGGTAAAAGGCCCAGCAGGAGCTCTGTATGGTAGAGGCTCTGCCGGCGGTATCATTAACTTAGTCACCAAGCGAGCGAATGGTGACACATTTACCAATGTGAACGGCAGTGTTGGCAGTAACAGCCAATTTGTAGGGCAGGTGGATAGCTCAATGGCGTTTTCAGATAAAGTCAATGGACGTATTAACCTGGAACACCGACAGGCTGATTCGTATGTTAACCATGTCGATTCGAATGATTTCTTTATCGCACCAACTATTCGAGTGCTGCCAGCTGAAGGGCATACCGTTGACTTAGATGTCGAATATGCACACCAAGAGCTGGTGCCATATCGTGGTGTTCCATCCAAAAATGGCAAACCTGTCGATGTCTCTGAGAGTTCTTTCTACGGTGGCACTAACGATTATCAAGAGTCCGATAGCCTGCGTGTTGGCATTAATTATGAGTGGAGCTTGAATAGCGAGTGGGTATGGACAAACCGAGCTGCATACAATCATATCGAACTTGAGCAAAAGGGCACGCGTCAAGGTACTGTGGCGGGAGATAAAGTTTCTCAAACCGTGAACAATTTCGGTTATGACCCTCGAACCACAACGACGATGCAATCCGAATTAGTGTGGGAAACCGATTCTAACCAAATGATGATTGGTGCGGATTATAACCAGATCAATATCGATTTAACGCTAGCAAGCGATAAAACCTTACCTCCGAAACACATCTATAATCCCGTCGTAGGAGCAACGCCTGATCCGGGTTTCAAGCCTTTCCGTGATAACACAACGACGACGACGGGTATCTACCTTCAAGACGTTTACACCTTGGGTGATCTATCGGTGATAGGTAACGTGCGCTATGACTCTATGGAACTTGAGCAGCAAAAAGCCGGGAAAGCCCAAGAGAAGCTAGATGATAACAAAGTGAGCTACCGTGGTGGCTTGGTCTATCGTATCAACAACGATATGTCGGTATACGCAAGCTTAGCTCGTTCGTGGCAATTGCCTTACTCCGGTATTTATATCAACCCTAAACTGGCTGAATTCTTCCATACCGATCTAAAAGAAGTGGGTGCGAAAGCTTACTTACTCGATAACGCTTTGATGCTCAATGCCGCTATTTTCCAAATTGATCAAGAACAACCACAAACCAATATTAATGGCGACGTTATCAATAAGATTGAAGCACGTCACCAAGGTATTGAACTGGAAGCTCGCGGTCAGATTACAGAGTTGTGGGATATTTCAGTTGGTTATAGCTACTTAGATGCAGAAGATAAAGATACAGGTAAAAAGCCGAATGATGTATCCGATCATCTGTTCTCACTCTGGAGTACTTACCAATTATACGAAAACTGGCGTTTGGGCGGTGGTGTGAAATACGTAGGGGACCGCTACGCAGGTAACAATGAAGCCGTCGCATTAGGTGATTACACCACTGTTGATTTGATGGCAGCGTACACCACGGGTCGTCACAAAGTTCAAGCGAACGCTTATAACGTACTTGGCGAGAAATACATTCTCGGGGCAACCAGTGGTAAGTCGGGTACTAACCAGATTGGTTACGGAGCGCCAGCTGAATTCATGCTCAGCTACGGCTATCAGTTCTAAAAGCGAGTTCTGCTCGAAGATTTAGTTTATTTCTAAGCGTTATTACGTTTCTAAGAGCTAGTACGTGATTAAAAGCTATTTCAACAGAAAAAACTATTGATTTGTTCGCTACGAGTGAGTGAACAGTTGGCCTCATTTTGAGGTCGTTTAGCCCAATGGGTCAAAGCGTTGGCATAACTTAAAAGCACAGCCTTTGACCCTAATTTGCCTACTTAGGAGATTTTCATGCCTTACCAGAATTTGGATGGTAAACCCCACGCGCAACATAAACTGCGCTTGACCGTACTTGCAACAACCATCGCTTCAGTGACTTCCATGAGTGCATTCGCTGCGTCTGATCCGCAAACGACGACCATGGAAACGGTTGTCGTGACGGGCAGCTTGATCGGTAATTCAGAATTAGAAGATGTGAAAGAGTATCCGGGAGCGCGTACCGTTCTAACTAACGAACAAATTAAAAAGACTGGCGCACTCTCTATTGATTCAGCATTTCAAAGTGTACCGGGCATTAAGGTTCAAGACGAAACGGGCACGGGTGTATTGCCTAACATCTCGGTGCGCGGCTTGAAAGCGAGCCGCAGTGGTCATGCTCAATTTCTAATGGATGGTGTACCACTGACTCTTGCGCCTTATGGTCATACCGGACAATCTATTTTCCCAGCAACGCTATCTATGCTTGACCGAATTGATATCGTACGTGGTGGCGCTGCTGTGCAGTACGGGCCAAACAACGTGGGTGGTGTGATCAACTTGGTGACTAAGCCTATTCCACACCAATGGCAAACGGAAATCAGTAATCGCTTTACGGTATTTGAAGATGGTAATACACCACTGAATGATTTTTACCTACGTACCGGTGGTTGGTTAACCGATACGCTGGCACTTCAAGTGGAAGGTAACTTCCTAAAAGGTGAAAGCTTCCGTGATCATTCAGATACGGATGTAAAAAACTTCCAAGCGAAGTTGCAATGGTTACTCAGCGATACCCAGGAGCTACAAGCATTCGTTCAGCGTTACGATGCCGACACCCAAATGCCGGGCGCTTTATCGCCAAAAGATTACCAGAAAGATCGTACTCAATCGAAGCGACCATATGACGAATACAAAGGCACATCAACACGTTGGAGCCTGAAGTATTTGCATGATTTGAATATTGCAGATGGCGCAGAGTTAGAGGTTCTGACATTCGGTCACCACTCTGAGCGTTTCTTCCAATGGGGCTTTAATAGCGCAGGCGGTCACTGGGCTGATCCAGCATTACCATCAACAGATATTCGCACCTCACCACGTGAATTCGCGGTTTATGGTGTGGAACCTAAGTTAGCGATGTACTTTGACGGTAATACGGTGACGCAAAACTTGATTGTGGGTGCTCGCTATGTAAATGAAGATATCGATTACAAGCTAACGCAAACGCCAATTACTGGCGGAGTAACAAAAGTGCCACGTGATTGGAACTTGAATACCGATGCTTTCGCAGGTTACATCAGCAATGAAGTTGGCCTGTTTAACGACGTGCTAAAGGTTACTCCGGGTATTCGTTACGAATCGATTGATATGACCTTTAATGATTTAGGTAAAGCACAGAGTACAGACAACAAAGTGACCGAGTGGTTACCGGGCTTAACCGTGGCATACCATTTAACTGAGCAATGGGTTGGGTACACCAATGCGCAGAAATCTTTGCGCGCACCACAAATCGCTTACATCCGAGGTAAGGGTGAAGAGGGCAGTGAGCTAGCATGGAACTACGAGTTGGGTGCTCGTTACAATCAAGATTCAACTAGCTTTAATGTCGCGCTCTACCGCATTGATTTTGAAGACCAACTCCAATGGCAAAGCGGAACGCAGACCTTTGACAATATTGGTAAAACGCTTCATCAAGGTATTGAGCTTTCAGGTCGTTATGTTCCGCAGGCTATGCAAGCTCTGAGTTTAGGCGCGGGTTATAACTATTTGGATGCGACGATAGAGGCAGAAGGTGCAAACAAAGGTAAGCAACTTCCTTACACATCGGAGCATCAACTTAGCTGGGATGCGACTTACGCCTTTAGCAAGGTAGATACGACCTTATCTGGTTACTATTTCAGTGAGTCTTATTCTGACAATGCCAATACCAGTGCTGAAGATGCAACGGGTGCGAAAGGCAAAGTACCTGCTTACATGGTATGGAACTTAAACCTAGGCTCAGACTTGTATAAAGATGAAAACAGTAAGTTACGCATGAATGTTGCAGTGAACAATTTGTTTGCTGAGGACTACTACTTCCGCGGTATTGATACCAGTCCGGTTGGCCGCTATCCAGCGCCAGGGCGTTCATACACTTTGGATCTGAACTATCAGTTCTAATCGGTAATTGATTAAAAATAATAACGAATATAAGTCGCCAATATTACTGGCGACTTTCACGGTTCTAGTGTTTAAGGAAAAGTAAATATGGAAAACAGTTCTCGACTTTTATTTTCGAATCAATGGCTGCTGCCGAACGGACTGCTGTCATTCAAAAGGCATTTTTTATTCAGCAGGATAGCGATAACCTTAGCTTTGTTGGCTTTAAGCTTGTTCTCATTCTCCAGTTCAGCAAAAACGAGGATCATTCAAGATGAGCAAGGTCAGTTTGAGATAGCGACTACCCCGCAACGCGTTGTGGTGTTGGAGTTCTCATTTGTCGATGCGTTAGCTGCGGTAGGCGTGTCTCCGGTTGGTGTTGCCGATGACAATGATACTTCGCGAGTGATTCCGGCGGTGCGTGAATTAGTGCAACCATGGGAATCGGTTGGGATGCGTTCGCAGCCTAGTCTAGAAGCCATTGCGGTATTAAAGCCCGACCTGATCATTGCCGATGCAGAGCGTCATCGTACGGTTTATGAAGATCTACAGCGAATCGCACCAACTCTGCTGCTCAAAAGCCGTGGAGAGACTTATCAAGAGAACTTGGAATCTGCGCTTAAGGTTGGTATCGCCCTCGATAAGCAATCGGCAATGGAACAAAGAATTCACCAACATCAACAAGCCATGGTGGAATTTAAGAGTCATTTCTCGCTTAAACAAACTGTCCAATTTGCAGTTGTGTCGGAAAAAGGAATGTGGCTACATAGCCCTGCTTCGTATGCCGGAGGTGTACTCACCACATTAGGTATTGCTAGCCCAATAGTGGAGCCGACAAACAAGGCGTACTTACCAACCAGCTTTGAGTTGTTGTTGAAAACGAATCCAGATTGGTTGCTCCTTGGTGCTTACTCAGATCCAAATATCGTTGATGATTGGCAGAAAAACCCACTGTTTAATGTATTAACATCCGCGAAGAATCAACAAGTGGTAGAAGTGTCACCAGCACTATGGTCATTGAATCGAGGCATGTTGGCCGCAGAACAAATGGCGAAAAATCTAGAGCAGATCTTGGATCATTCATGAGTTCGATGTTGCTCTCTAGAGGTAAGCGACGTTCGCTTATAGTGTCGTGGCTTACGGTATTAGTGTCGTGGCGAGTCACGTTATTTACGGCTTTAGTGTCGTGTTTGGCGATGTCTGGTTACGTGGCCTCGATGCTAGGTTGGTCGAATTTCTCCCTAACATTGAGTGACTTAGTTCACTATTGGTTTGCGTTTGATGAGAGCAATATGACTCATCAAATATTGGCGACACTTAGAGCTCCAAGGGCTCACGCTGGGTTATTGATTGGTGCAAGCTTAGCCGTCGCCGGACTGTTGATGCAGGGATTAACACGTAACCCACTTGCGTCTCCATCAATTTTAGGTATTAACGCTGGCGCAGCCTGTTTTATGGCTTTAGCTGCGATAGGCATACCTGTGGTGAGTGATTTAAACCCGATCCTTAATGCTGTTCTTGGTGCATTGCTAGGCGGTGGTGCTGTGATGCTCCTCGGTGGCTTCTTCTCCGAACGTTCTCATCCGTTACGTTTGGTTTTAGCGGGTATCGCCATTACTGCTTTATTGATTGGGTTAACTCGAGCAGCGTTGATTCTAGCTGATGATATGGCTTATAGCGTGCTGCATTGGCTTACCGGTTCATTGTCTAGCGTGGATGAGGGACAGTGGCAACAGCTTTGGCCGCCAGCAGTGATTGGTTTGGTGTTGGCTGTTAGCCTTGCTCGTAACCTCAACTTATTGGCGCTTGGTGAAGAAGTGGCTGTGGGGTTGGGCAGTAATATCCGGCTTACTCGCCTCATGAGTGGATTGGCTATCGTGTTGCTTGCGGGTGCCAGTGTCGCTATCGCTGGTCCCATTGGCTTTGTAGGATTGTTGGTTCCTCATTTGGTTCGGCCCATGGTTGGGCACAATTACCATCTACTGATTCCTATCTCCGCAATGGCAGGTGCAGCATTAGTGTCTTGGTCAGATGCGTTGTCACGATCGATTGCTTTCCCGACTGAAACGCCCGTTGGTGTTATTACAGCCCTACTTGGGACACCTTGTTTTATTTTGATTGCGACGAGGAGATCTTAATGCACCATCACACTAAGATAGTTTTGTTATCAGGGATTCTCATATTAGTGGCATCTGCGGGCTTGTTTGTCGGTGCTGCGTCACTTTCTATTCCTCAAGTCATCGAACATTTGGTCGCCTTTTCCAGTGACGACTTTGTTATCCATCAGTATCGGCTACCACGTATGTTACTCGCGATAAGCGTGGGCGCAGGGTTGGGGCTATCCGGCGTATTAGTGCAAGGTGTGATACGTAACCCGTTAGCATCGCCTGATCTTATGGGCATTAGCGCCGGGGCAGGGCTTGCTGCGACTGCGAGTTTAGTGTGGTTCCCTAATGCGGCAGTTAGCGTACTGCCTGTGGTGGCGATGTTCGGTGGGGTATTGGCTGCTGGGCTGATTGCGCTATTGGCATGGTGGTCAAGGCCAACACCCGCCAAGTTGGCCTTGATTGGTATTGCAGTGAGTGCGTTTCTGGCGAGTTGTATCGACTTCTTGCTTGTCACTAACCCCATCGAGATCAACACTGCGATGGTATGGCTAACTGGCAGCCTCTGGGGACGAAATTGGCAGCAAGTTCCCTTTATTTGGGGAGCATTGCTCTTGTTGTTGCCAATGGCATTTTGGCTTGCTTGGCGATTGGATGTGATGGGGCTTGGTGAGGAAAGTGCCACCACATTGGGTACTAAGCCAAAACAGATACAAGCTCTTGCACTATTGGCCGCAGTGTTGCTTGCCAGCGTCAGCGTTTCAGTGGCTGGAACGATCAGTTTTGTGGGTTTATTAGCACCTCACTTAGCGCGCTTGTTGTTTGGGCATAATCATAAGTTGTTAATCCCGGCGTCTGCTCTGGTGGGTGCGATTCTGGTTACTTGTGCCGACGGCTTGGCAAGAGGTCTACAACCACCGATTGAATTACCTGCAGGGGTACTTACTTCTGTCATTGGCGCGCCTTATTTCATCTTTCTTCTCTATCGCTATCGAGGTTGGTAACCATGCTAAAAACGCAAAATCTTTCCGTCGCGTACGGCAAACAAACGATCATACCGAACCTTTCGGTGTCCATCCCAAAGGGAAAAATCACAGCCTTAATTGGACCCAATGGATGTGGTAAATCTACCTTGTTAAAGACGTTAGTCAGGATCAATAAGCCGGTGACAGGAGAGGTGTTATTTGAAGACAAACCGTTGTCGAGCTATGGCGATAAAGTGCTCGCGCGTTCGTTGTCGCTTCTGCCGCAAATATTGGTCAGCCCTGAAGGCATTTCGGTCAGAAAACTGGTTGAATATGGCCGTTCTCCTTATGTGTCCCATTGGGGAAGGTTAGGGCAAGAAGACCAAGCTATTGTCGAACAAGCAATGCGTGATACCGGCGTACTTGAGTTTGCTGATAAACCGATTGAGTCACTGTCGGGTGGGCAGCGTCAAAGAGCATGGATAGCGATGATAATAGCGCAAGACACAGATGTCGTGATGTTGGATGAACCGACCACTTATCTTGATATGTCTCACCAAGTTGAATTAATGAACTTGATGCAGCAGATGAATGACAAGGGAAAAACGGTGGTGGTTGTGCTCCATGATCTGAACCAAGCGAGCCGTTACTGCGATCATTTGATCGTTTTAGAAAGAGGTGGTTTAGTGGCTGAAGGCACCCCCGATGAGGTGATGACCGAGACATTGCTGAATGATGTTTTTGATCTCAAAGCGAGCGTATTTCGTGACCCTATATCCAATACGCCGATGTGTGTGGCGATTTAAGCAAATAGCCGATGATTAAAGTTGTCAGTATGGCTTGCTGTGCATCCGGTTAAAATAATCAGAGCGAATCAATTTTTGGTGTTGATTGAGATAGTATTTTGCTATAAAACGCGCATAATCTCGCTATACAACACTTAAAGAAGAAATTATCTATGACGACCTTTCAATACTACTTTCACCAACTGCCTTGCTTCGACTGTAAAAAAACGACAGTAAGTACTGATCTTGGTTGGTTAACGCCTGCGATGAAAGATACTGCTCTAGAGCAAGTGACAAAGACACTTGCGGAAGGTGAAGTTACGCCTGATCTTTCAGCAAATGTGGTTTGTACCAAAGACGAAGCTCGCGAGTATCTATTACTGAATTTCTTCGGTTATTCAGAAGAAGAGTTAGCGAGCGGAATTGAAGCTGATGATGAGCAAGAAGTCGCGGATGAAATTGCAGAACTTCTAGAAGAAGGCCAAGATACAATCACCTTCGAACATGAAATTGCTCTTCAGTGCTGTGCTGATTGCGATGTTGAAGAAGAGTCAAACTAAGCACTCGTATTAAAGTACATTTATCCATTAATACGGTGTGATGTTCAAATGAAGAAAGGCGTTAGTGGCTTAAAAGTTCACTAACGCCTTTTTTATCTCTAGATCGCTAAGACTTTTGAGTATCTATAATGCTTTGTTTGCTCAGTTGAGAAAGGATCTCTGCGGTTTTCTCGCGGAATAAATCTCTTAATAAGCGAACCGTTGGCGTGATGGATTGACGACTAGGGCACACTAACCACAACTCGGTTGGTGTTGGTTTAAATTCAGGCATAACTTTAACCACTTCGCCCGAAAGCAAATGCTTCGACATATCTAAACAAGACTTTATCGCCACGCCTTTACCGGCAACACACCAACGTCTAACAAGGTCAGCATCGTTCGATGCACGATTCCCTTTCAGCTTCACTTTGTGATCCTGCTTACCATCGTTAAACACCCATTCGTCTTGCAACATATCATGCAGCTGATAAAGCAAACCATTATGTTGAGCTAAGTCACTCGGGTGTTTTGGTGTTCCCATTTCAGCCAAATATTCAGGAGCCGCACACAATATTCTCGGCACATCGCAGATCTTGAAACCATACATGTTGGCGTCAGTAGGGGAGCCATAGCGAAGCGCCATATCAACGGAGTCACGGTAAAAATCGATATTACTGTCACTGATGCTCGTTCTAAGTGATGCTTTAGGGTATTCAAGCAAGAACACGTCTAACCAAGGTGTGATGAGGTTGCGGCCTAGATCCGATGAAAGCGCAATGCGGATTTCTCCATCGAGAATACCAAGCTCTTCGCGCATGCTGAGCTTGGCTTGCTCTAATATTTTCAAGGCCTGTTCACACTCAGGTAAATAGCGTTCGCCTGCTGAAGAGAGCCTTAAATGGCGAGTGGTTCTTACAAACAGTTCAGCGCCTAGTGCGGCTTCAACTCGTTTGACGGCAGCACTCGCGGTAGCAGTACGCATGTCTAGGTTGGTGGCTGCTGCGGTGATGCTGCGAAACTCCGCCACTTTTAAAATGACCTGTAAGTCTTCAAGAAGCATCTTATCTACCTGTGTTTGATAATGTTCTAAACATTGTATTGAAATCTTTGCTAATCACAAAGCGGGTTAACCCTTATTTACCTCTTCTAAGCTAACTTTATACGCTTAATTATCAAAATATATTTGAAAATTATTCAAATGTTAGACGGTTTATCTAGAGTGAGAATTGACTAAGATTAACTCGTCTAATTCAAGGAGAAAGCACAATGTCAGTACCATCAAAAATGAAAGCTATCGGATTTACTCAATCACTTGCGATTACAGAACAAGACAGTTTGTTTGAGTTTGAAACGAGCCTGCCAGAACTAAAAAATAATGACTTGCTGGTAAAGGTGAGCGCGACTTCTATCAACCCTGCTGACGCAAAAATTCGTATTCGTAATGCTAAGGATAAAACACTCGAACAACCTAAAGTGCTAGGCTATGACGCAGTTGGTGAAGTTGTTGGCAAAGGTGCTGACGTTGAAGGTTTCGAACTCGGTGACCGTGTGTATTATGCAGGTGATGTAACACGTATGGGTGCCAACGCAGAATACCAAGCTGTGGACTACCATATTACGGCTAAAGCACCTAAGAGCCTTTCTGATGAAGCTGCTGCTGTTATGCCACTAGCAACACTTACCGCTTGGGAAGCGTTGTTTGACCGCCTGCGTGTTCGCCCTGAAGAGAAAAAGTCTATCCTGATCATTGGTGGAGCAGGCGGTGTAGGTTCAATTACGATTCAACTGGCTAAGCAACTGACCAACCTAAATGTTATCGCTACAGCTTCAAGACCAGAAACCGAACAGTGGGTTAGGGATATGGGTGCAGACCATGTGGTGAATCACCGTAACTTGGTTGAGTCTGTACGAGAGCAAGGCATCCAGCATGTCGATTACATTTTTAATGTTGCGGATACTAAAGGGCACTGGGAATCGATGGTGGAGCTGATTGCACCACAAGGCATGATCAGTTCGATTGTGGAGTTCGATGGTGGAATTGATCTGTCGGCGCTTCAAGGTAAGTCTGTAGGTTTTGTGTGGGAGCTGATGTTTACCCGTTCACTGTTCAACACAGACGATATCCAGAAGCAACAGGACATCTTATTCCAAGCTGCGAACTTGATTGATGCAGGCCGCATTAAATCGACACTAACGACGACGTTGAATGGTTTTAGTGTTGAGACTCTGAAAGATGCGCACCAACGTATTGAAAGCAGCGCTTCGATTGGTAAAACAGCCATCAAATATTAACAGTTAATGATCTAGATCTTTGACGGTTTGAAGCATTGATCTTTTGAACACTTGAATAGAAAGCCCCTGATATCTATCGCGAATCGGTAAGATATCAGGGGCTCTTGTTCGTCTGTGGTTTATTCAGGCTTTACCTTATTCCAACAAAGCGTTACTCCGTTTCTTGCGAGGTTTTGAATTGAATCTGAAGTAAGTTTAGCTTGAAGGGCAGAGGCTGTTTGTCCGCAATCAAAAAGCCGATCTGTTTAATGTCTTGAGCTTTAAGCGCCGGAGCTCCGTTGAGTAACCGACCTCTAAACACCGCTTGAAAGTCCTTTAGTCGGAAGGCTTTCTTGAGTTGTTCACCTTTAATTGTCTCAAAGTTGTGCTTGTAGTTGGTCCTGTTTCCATCTATCCACGTTGTGAACCTTAATTGGTAAGTACGACCATCACCCACAAACGTCAAATCTAAGCTGTCCGTTTCAGAGCTTAGTGTTTTAACAGAGCGATTGATTGAACTGAAGCCACCATTGTTCTCTAGCGATAGTTCGCCCTTAAATTGACTCGTCTCGCCATCATGAATAAGACCGCCTGTTGAGATGCCGCCCATCACATTGTCGTTGGTCGCTGTCCAATTCTTCTGTTCGTTCGCTTGTGTAAAATCAATCATATCTATTCCTGCTACAGATACTTGAGACCATAAAAAAGAAAGGCTGAGTATTGCCCACAAAGAAGCGATTCGTTTGCGCAGTAAGTGCGTTTTAAAGTCAGTTTCGTGCATGATTTTATCCATTAGTTGCTAGGGCGTGTTGACCTTTCGTACTTACGGAGAAGGCTCTGTAGCAAGCATAGCTAGACAATGGTTGATGAAGTCTTCATAGTTCGACGCTTGGTCGTATTCGATTTTTAATGAACCGTGGAACATCAGGGTTACCGTAACGTCTCTGTAGCTTAGCCAACAGGTGTAACCGTCGTAATCGTGCCAAGCAAACATCTCATCTAATTGATATTTATTGTCCAGCTGTTCGCCCGTTGAACGAAGGTAATCGAACACTCTGAGAAATTCTTTGATGGTAATTCTGCTGTCCATGTATCACTCCCGCTACGCAGTCGACTAAAAAATGCTAAGTGCTTGTATTTCAATTAACTACGGTTTGGCTCTGCATTGCGATCACTGAGGGGAGGCCTGTATACAACATCCATTTCATCGGTTCACTTTGTGGGAGGTGTGGTTTGGAGAGAACACCTCCCATAAAGTCACTGTCATTAAGTACAAAGAACATAATACGAGGCAAGAGAGTTACATTGGATTAGGTCGTCTAAACTTACAGTTTGTATGTAGTCAAAACAGAACAACTTGGACTCTAAAGACGTTCTCGAAAATAAACGTAAATTAGTTCTTTACCTCAACTTAACTTGAGGTATTAGGATATGCAACGTTGCTTAAGAGAATACTTTAAGGAGAGAAGAATGATCCAACTTGAACATGTAAATTTAGTGGTTAAAGATATCCCAGAGATGCTGACTTTCTATAAAGCAGCTTTCCCTCATTGGTATGTTCGTGATGAAGGGCAAGGCGAATGGTCTGGCAAGCCACGTAACTGGCTACATTTTGGTGATGAATACCAATACATTGCGTTGAGCGATCACGGTGAAGGAGAAAACAGAGATTTGGCTGGGCATTCTGTCGGTCTCGCGCATTTTGCTTATGTAACCAACAATATCGAGAGCGTGATTGAGCGCCTTATTGATGCGGGTTTCCCTATTGCCAAACCTGGAGCTGAAGAACCTTATCGCAAAAACGTTTACTTTGTTGATCCTGCGGGCTTTGAAATCGAGTTTGTAGAGTACTTGAGTGATGATCCCAAGCTGCGTAATGCCACGTAGTAGAACTCGTAATCGAGTTGGTGTACTAGAGCAAGATTGTTCGAAATAAAACGTCTAAGAAAGGGTGCTAGGAAGACTCACAGAAAAGGGCATTGTGGAATATTCCGCAATGCCCTTTTTATATCTATTAGCTGATTGGCTAGCTGATATTTACTCTGCTAGTCGCTTAGTCGCTTACTTAGCTTTAAACGGTACTAACAGTTGTTTGCCAAACACATTGATCAAGGCTCCTGTTACGATCAGGCCACCACCTAGGTAAGTCCAAACTGATGGAATCTCATTGAAGATCCACACGCCTAACAGCGCTGAGAATACGATTTGAACGTATGAGTAAGCCGAAGCTTTACCGGCAGCTTGAGTTTGCATCGCTTTGGTTAAACCGTATTGGCCTATCTGAGTGAAAATCCCGACCAGAACCAACATAACGGTTAAGAATAAGCTCGGCCATACAAAGTCGTTCCAGATCAGGGCTGTTGAGATTGGAAGAGCAACCAGCGGGAAATAGAAGATGATCACCGAGCTATCTTCAGTTTGGCTAAGCTTTCTCACAATTACATAAGCAATTGAGCTACCAAACGCGCCAAATAACGCCACCATAATGCTGAACATGGGTAACTCGCTGTTTACGCCGCTGTTCATGCTCGGTTGTACCATCACTAGTAATCCCGCGAGGCAGAATGCAATGCAGATCATGGTCGACTTTTGCACGCGCTCTTTTAAGAACAACACGCCAAGCAACGCAGTAAACACGGGATGTACGTATTGTAGAATGGTTGCTTCTGCTAATGGCAAGGTGGTGACAGCGTAGTAAACACACATCAACGCCGCAGTACCGACAGCACCACGCACGAACAAGAGTGGTTTGTTATTACCCCAGATCGAAATGCCTTTTCGTTTTACGTCGATGTAGCTGATGATCAAAGAGACCAAAGCCCTTGCTGCAACGATTTCAAAGACAGGTATCCCGTAGTTGCTGATGTATTTCACACAAGCAGACATCAGTGCGAACCCAAAAGCGGAGAGAATCATGAACCTAACCCCAACAGGGATCATTGAAACAGAGAAAGAAGGCATAAAAATATCAATCGGGTGAGGGAAGGGGAATCATAGCTTAATTTAAGAGAGTCGACCAAAGCCTTTGTCTTGCTCAATTACACCAAACCATTGATATTGCTGTGCGAGTGATTTCAGCAACTCAATCTCTTTGGCTGTCTCTTCCCTCAGCCATTCAATAAGGTCATTGATGATAGGCGTGTGTGTACGCTGGTGCATGAAGTAAGTCCAAGCACTGTGTTGAATCTTTGCATCCTTAGGGCAGTACAAGAAGCCCCGTTGTAGATCCTGTAAAACCAACAGTAAATCCGTCACCGTGACGCCTTCACCTGACAAGCAAGCACTGAGTGCCATATCCAAAGACAAGAAGCTGGTATTTCTAACGGGCTTTTTCGGTGGGAACTCGACATCAGCCAGCCACACTTTCCAGTCGTGATGATCTAAGGTCGGGTGGAGTCTTGGTAAGGTTAAGAGCGAATCGAGGTCAGTATCTTTGTTCGTTAAACTAGTCGAACAGACCGGCGCCATAAACTCTTCACGTAAGAAGGTGATGTTAGGTGCCTTGTCATAGCGTTTTTTGAAGCGCGTGTGAAAGATCAGCAGGTCATATTCGCTGCTGTTGATCGATTCGTCTTCCTCAATCACAGGCACAATGACGATTTCATAATCTTGATAACGCTCGTTTAATTCCCGTACTTTAGAGATCAATACGCGCGTCGCGAAACTCAAAGTCGCTTTGATCACAATACGTTTCTGCTTTGGCTCGCCCCAAGAAGCAATAACCGTTTCGACATTGGCATAGCTTTCACGTAAAGCCACATACAAATCGTGACCTTGTTCTGTTAGTTCAATCGCTCGATGCTTACGAATAACCAATGATGCGTTTAACTCATCTTCAAGCTGTTTAATCTGACGGCTGATCGCACTTTGTGTCACATGCAGTTCATCGGCGGCCAACGTAAAGCTCATCAGCCTTGCAGCAGCTTCGAAGGCTTTTAAGCCATTATGGGATGATGGCAAGCTAGGATATGGGGTCATAATTCGTTCGCATGAGTTTATAGAATGTTAGAGTCGCAAATTTATCAATTGAACGCCAGCTTCATCGATCGTATTTTGGGCGAAATTACCTGAGGCGCTCATGAAAAAAATACTCACTCTTGCATTCCCTTTGATCATTTCACAGCTGATCTCTATGGCGTTAGTCCTTACTGATGTTTGGATGATGTCGCGTATCAGTGTGTCAGCCCTTGCGGCTGGTGGCTTAGGCGCCTCTATCTACTTTTTCATCTTTATTATTGCGAGCAGCACCGTGGGGTGTGTCGCGAACTTGATTGCGATCGCTTACGGTCAGCGCGTAGCTCGCCCTGAGTTTGGTAATACACAAATCAGATTGGCGGTGAAAGGCGCAACTATGTTGGTATTCGTGCTCAGCGTGACCTTAATGGCCAGCTTCTGGTTTGCTCCGTTGGTATTAGAAGCAGCCAAACAGCCACCAGAAGTGATCACTTTAGCAATGGAATATGTGCATGCCTTGAAATGGGTGATGCTGCCTTCGCTTATTTTGTTGGTACTTCGTGGCTTAACCAGTGCGTTTGGCAATGTGCGTTCTATTCTTGTGATGTCTATTATCACCGTAATTCTGAATGCGCCAGTGAGCTATTTCTTAACTTTCCAATTAGACATGGGTTTAACTGGTTTAGGGTTAGGTACGGCTATCGCGGCCTTTATCGTGATGGTTGGATACACGGTTTGGGTATTCAAGCGTGACGAATTCAAGCAGTTCGCCCCTTGGTTAAACACAGAAGAGTATTCAATCAAATTAATGAGCCCTTTATTGATGATGGGTTTGCCTATTGGGCTCGCTGCATTACTTGAACATGGCTTAATCTACGGTGGCACCTTAATGGCGGGCACGATCAGTATTGCTTCGTTAGCTCTTCACCAAATCCTGCTGCAATGCTTAAGCTTTACTTGGAACTTCAATTTCGGCTTCTCACAAGCTGCCGCTATTTTGGTTGGGCGTGACTACGGTGCGGGCAACTACGAAGGCATCAAAAGAACCTCGATTCTAAGCTTTATCTTGGTGTCGGTGCTGAGCGTGGCGCTGTCTGCCGTGTTTATCATATGGCCTGAAATGATCGCGTCTATCTTCAAGTTAGACGATGGTACGGGCGCAATGACTTCGCTATTGGCCTCTGTTATTTGGGTTGTCGCGTTGTGCTTCATCGTTGATGCTTGGCAGTTACTGGCAATTAACCTTCTGAGAGGCATGAAGATTGTTTCAATGCCAACCGTGATGACAGCCATTGGTTACTGGGTATTTGGCCTACCTGCTGCTTGGTATTTGATGCATAAGTTCCAGCTTGCAGGGATTTGGGGCGGAATCGGCGTTGGTTTAGGTGTAACGGGTATTCTGCTGCTTATCCAGCTGATGCGTGTCATTCAAAAGAACAGTAAGTCTCCGGATCTCTCGACTCATGCTTATTCGTGATCTGCTTGTGATGCTCGCTTTTACCACGGAACCTTGAACGATAAACTTTGTAATGCTGACCAAGAACTATCAATTACCAGTTACCAGTTTCTAATTACCAACAATGGGCTATAAGCTAAAAGCTAAAAGCCCTGAATTGCGTACTTCGTAATTTAGACCTTGGTCTTACAGAAACCGTAAGCAAAGGTGGCTAGAATGATTTAAGTCGCTCATCGTTTTATCAAGGAAAATGCAAATGGAAGTTGGATTGTTTTGGGCTGAGAAAGGAATGCTAGTACTTGGCGCTCTGTTTGTTTTGACGAGCATGATGCAGTACGGAAGACGCAGTAGTGATTGGAAAGGCGTGATTACTATGTTTTATAAGCGTATCCCAATGAATATTGCGGAATACAAATGGTACCGTCTGGGCATCGCTTTACTGGTGTTTGCTGTGGTTATTCGTTTCGCATTACTGATTCTATGGCCTACATATCAGTTTTAGCTCCCTTGTACTCATTATGTAAAACGGATAAAAACGTCAACCTGATAAACGCGTAGTAGGCGATCAGCACGTATAGACGTTCAACATGTATGGCCGTTGCGTGAATCGGCAAGTCGAGCCTTAATAGGCTACTTATTAAGGCTGTTATTCTATAAATCATCGCAGTCATTTCATAAAATAGTGCAATTACTTTATAAAATGGCTTGTTACTATCTCTGTAGCATATTGTTTTTCATAAAGAATAATCAGAGATAATCGAATATCCGCTTTTCCCATCAATCTGACTAATAATCTACATATAAATTCATTCACCCCGTACCTGATACGATAATGATCTGTTACACTCCTCGAAATTAGCTTTAATTTGTCGGTGGTGCATTTATGTCGTTCCCAGTTCTTATATGTGATGATTCTGCATTAGCAAGGAAGCAGATGGCTCGATCACTGCCTAGTTCTCTAAATGCAGATATAACTTTTGCTGTTCATGGGCTTAATGCACTTGAAGAGTTAGCTCAAAACCAGTTTAAACTGATGTTCCTCGACTTGACCATGCCTGAGCTAGATGGCTATGGCACATTGGAAGAGATGCAACGCTTAGGTGATAACACACCTGTTGTCGTTGTTTCCGGTGACATCCAGCCAAAAGCGCAGCAGAGGGTCATGGACCTTGGTGCTAAAGCGTTTTTACAAAAACCGATCGATAAAGAAGCGTTAAAAGGCATTTTACGTGAACTTGTTGAGCCGCCAACGCAGCCTCAGGTGGTTACCCCTAACGCTTTAGATCTTCCAATACTACGCAGACGCGATATCTACATGGAAGTGGCGAACGTAGCAATCGGCCGCGCCGCCGATGCACTGGCGCGCCATTTTGATGTATTTGTCCATTTACCACTACCGAACGTGAATATTTTGGAAGTGAGTGAATTGCACATGGCACTTCGCGACTTAGCAGACAACGACCAAGTGTCGGGTGTTTGCCAAGGCTTTAGTGGAGAAGGTATTGCAGGTGAAGCGTTAGTCTTGCTGAGTGATTCCAGTGTGAGCGATCTTAAAAAGCTCATGAAGGTGCCAACAGAAAGCGAACAGTTAGAAGAACTAGAGCTGTTGATGGATGTATCTAATATCCTTGTGGGTTCATTCCTGAATGGGTTAGGTGAGCAGTCAGAAGTTCGTTTCTTCCAGAGCTCTCCGGTGTTGCTTGGTCAACACATCTCAATCGATTCCGTTATTGAAAATACCGGCGGCTCATTCAAGAAAACGATGACTTTCGAAGTCAGCTATAACATAGACGGCACTTCAATCCGTTGTGACCTTCTATTCATGTTTGTTGATGAATCTTTGCCACTTCTAGATAATAAATTGGCCTACCTAATGGAGGAGTTTTAATATGTTGAATCTTCCTGCTGAATTTGAACAGTTCCACTGGATGGTGGACATGGTTCAGAACGTCGACATGGGGCTGGTGGTTATTAATCGCGATTTTGAGGTGCAAGTTTGGAATGGCTTCATGACTCACCATAGCGGTAAGCAATCACATGATGCTATCGGTAAGTCGATCTTTGAGTTATTCCCTGAAATCCCAGAAGAGTGGTTTAGGCTGAAAACCAAGCCAGTCTATGATTTAGGTTGTCGCAGCTTTATTACATGGCCACAAAGACCTTACTTGTTCAAGTGCCGCAATGTTCGCCCTGTCACTCAACAAGCTGATTTCATGTACCAGAACGTGACGCTAAACCCGATGCGTTCGCCTACTGGACAAATCACGTCATTGTTCTTGTCGATTCAAGATGCGACTGCAGAAGCGTTAAGCGCTCAAAAGAATTAGCACCTGTCTTAATTCGATACTCATAGCTTGTAAAGAACAATTCAAAACATCGAATAAAAATGGCTAAGGTTAATTACCTTAGCCATTTTTTTGTTTTTTATCTTCAAACCTAATCTTCCCCCTAGCTTTTCACGTTAGCCAATTCTCTTTTTCCATGCGCTTTACTGAATGTTTTAGGTTAAATCAACGAAAGGGCAGCCACGAAATGTGCTTTCGGCGCGGCAATGCTACGGGTGAATAGAAAGTGGATTTATAAAGTTTGAGTTTGAAAGCTTCATTTAATGGAGTGCGAGGGCTGAATTATCAAACCCAAGTGAGTATTGGCCTCTAGATTGAGTCGTTTTCACTCTATTTTTCCAAGTGACCGCAAAACAGAAACGTCACCAGACTGCCCAATTTGGTCAAAAACCGATAAAAATTAGAAAAAATCGAATTTATTTAAGAAAAAAGGCATTTTTTTGTTGGAGAAAAGTGTGGTTTTTATGTGATTTCGAGGCACTTTCTTCACATATTTGCTTTGTGAGGGGGATATTACGTAAAAAAGGGAGGAAAACGATTGCGCAATAAACCGACAGCGTTTGCGTAATTGGTTCGCTAAGTTATTAATTAGTAAGAATTTAGTGGGGAAGTGTTACTTGGGAGCTTTTACCAGATATGGAATCTTCGAGAGGATAGCACAAAAAAAAATGAAATATCAGACTTGCTGTTACTAAATCACGACCTATAATGCTGAAAACCGGAGCGTCTGCCAACGCTCCGGTTTTTTTGTGTCCGAAGAAAAGTAAACTCGTCTGCCAACGGTTTTACTACGCATTTCGCGAGAGACACATAATTTTATGAATCAAGGAAAACACCATGCGTATCGAACAAGAACTTAAGTTAGGTTTCAAAGATGTACTCTTCCGTCCGAAGCGTTCTACCCTTAAAAGCCGTTCTCAAGTTGAATTAACCCGCGATTTTACATTCAAGCATAGCGGTCGTCAATGGTCTGGTACTCCAGTAATTGCAGCTAACATGGATTCGGTAGCAAGCTTTGAAATGGCAGCTGCTCTAGCAGAGCACGGTGTTATGACTGCAGTACACAAGCACTACACAGTAGAGCAGTGGGCTGAGTTTGCTAAAACAGCAGACAAGAAAACTCTGAACAACGTTTTTGTATCAACAGGTACATCTGAAGCTGAGTTCGAGAAAGTTAAGAAGATCATGGCTCTTAGCGAAGAGTTTGTATTTATCTGTATTGATATCGCTAACGGCTACTCAGAGCACCTTGTTGAGTTCGTACAGAAAGTACGTGCTGAATTCCCGACTAAAGTTATCTCTGCGGGTAACGTTGTAACGGGTGACATGGTTGAAGAGCTAATCCTAGCGGGCGCAGACATCGTTAAGGTTGGTATCGGCCCTGGTTCTGTTTGTACTACTCGTGTTAAAACAGGCGTAGGTTACCCTCAACTTTCTGCAATCATCGAGTGTGGCGACGCGGCACACGGCCTTGGCGGCATGATCATCGGTGACGGTGGCTGTTCATGTGCGGGTGACGTATCTAAAGCGTTCGGCGGCGGTGCTGATTTCGTAATGCTAGGCGGCATGCTAGCTGGTCACTCTGAGTCAGGCGGCGAAGTAGTAGAGCAAGACGGTAAGCAATACATGAAATTTTATGGAATGTCGTCTCAGTCGGCTATGGACAAGCACTCAGGTGGTGTTGCTAAGTACCGTGCTGCGGAAGGTAAAACTGTTTTACTTCCATACCGTGGTTCAGTTCACAACACAATTTCAGATATCCTTGGTGGTGTACGTTCAACTTGTACATACGTAGGCGCAGCAAAGCTTAAAGAGCTAACTAAGCGTACGACTTTCATCCGTGTACAAGAGCAAGAGAACAACGTATTCGGTAAAGAGTAACGTTTAAAACACTTGTTTAAAATTTTAAGAATTGAGCCACTTTAGAGTGGCTCTTTTTTTACCTGAAATTTGGCAAGTGGCGACAGCCGAGCAAAAAAACTTGTGGCGACAGGTTACAAGTTAGAAAGAGGGTTATGGATAATTGCTTCAGATAGGTGATCAGGTGCGAAGTGGGCATAGCGCATCGTCATGCTGACGTTGGGCGGTCAGCTTTGAGCATCCAACCGCAGAGCAGGTGTTCGACACCCTTTCAGGTTTAACAGGGCTTGAGTTCAGCTTGCCTGATGCGGATTACATCAAAACCACCATTCCAAACTTTGTTAGCCAGGGAACGGGCTATCAATGTTTAGAACAAGTCGCCAAGGCGTTCTCAATTCCTGATTGTGTTTGGTTTTAACATACTGATCAGATGGTTTACTTCGGTTCGCATCAAGATAGTCACTTCCACAATAAACCGATGGCACTACCGGAAGAGTTCACCAGTCGTCAAAGTGGTAACAGTGTCACTTTTATACCATTCCCAATGCTTAGGCCGGGTAGAGCCATGAACGATAAGCGCGTAAATCGAGTTGATTTAATTCAAGACGAAATGACCGCTTATTGGAATACTGAGCAATCCGAAGTACCACCCAAGAAACGTGAAACGCTGCAGAACTTTCCGGAGTTGGCGGCGGGGTTTCATTTGCCGAAGTTTGGCCGTGTTGAGGCGGTAAGAGACACCGCAACAGCGGGGCAGGTCACAGACCTATTTCGTCCAAGGTATGCGGTAGATGTGCAGGTGCTCGATGAAGACTTAAATCCAGATAGTAATGTGCCTGTCTATCGTTCGATCCCATTGCCCGTTCACATGAGTGGGCATGAATCTGGATTGCTGTCTTACCCTCTAGAGGGAACATTGGTTGAAATCGCTTTCGCCTATGGCCGGAATGACAGACCTATCATTCGTGGTGTTTATGGCCGTGAATATGCATTGCCATCAATAGAGCCAGGGGAACAACTGCAGCAGCAACGTGAAGAGGTTAGCCACCGAATTGATGCTGCAGGAAACACCACCCAGCAAACCGATCAAACGCAAAGTCAAAAAGCATTCGAAATGCTCGACCAAGTCGAACGCTATCGTGGTGAATTTGGTCAGCACCATATTTTGGTTGATGAGCACAGCATTGAAGAAGTGATCGGCAAAAAGCTTATTGAAGCACTAGGCGCCATTAATCTAATTGCAGGTGATGACATCGTTCTCGGCAGCTTGGGTAACATGCAGACCGCGACCGCGGGCGAATTGGTGGAGACGATTGGAAAAGTACGCCGAAGCATTGCTGCAGAACACCAATGGTTACAAGCACCCAAAACATGGATTGGTTCAAAAGAAGAGAACGTGCTGATTTTGCTGTCTGAACTTATGCAGGTAGTGAAAGAATTAGCGGACACATTGGCCAGCCACACGCATAGCGGTGTTGTAGCTGGGTCATCAACAACCCAAGCCCCAGTGCAAGAAAGTGGCATTCGTGGTCATGGATCGGATAGCTCCAAACTTAACGTGCGATTAATCCCATTGATTCTTTAATCTGATTGATAACTTAATTGTTATTAATTGGGGTTATTTTCTAGGGGAGGGACTCAATTTATATATTTAAGGGGATTCTCCATCTGAAAAAGTGAAAAGAACCAGCGATCTTTCTGTATTATTTCGAACTTATTTTAATTAAATCATGATTTTAACTATGAATTTACGTTCGATTATTACCGCCTGTGCGCTGCTGAGTTGTAGCCACACCTTTGCTAGTGAGCCTGAAACGGTGACTTGCGAATCAAATAAACCAGGAACCGTCATGGTTCAAGAAGATGAGTTGTTTGTGGTCGTCAATGACGCACTCATCCGCAATTCAGACTACTGGCAAAACTTTCTGGATGGCAACATTCAGCTCTGCACCACTCACGTAACAGACATGAGTGACCTGTTTTCTAAAGACCAATACTTCAATCAGGACATCAGCCGCTGGGATACCTCCCGTGTTACCAATATGGATCGCATGTTCTCCGGCGCTAAGCGCTTTGACCAAGATTTGACCTACTGGGACGTCAAGCGCGTCTCACGCCATATCGACTTCGCAAAAGACAGTGGTCTTTCTAAAGATAGTCTTCCAATTTTTACGCAATAACGTCTATTCAATCCTAGGAAAATACAATGAAAAGAACCATAACCTCACTTCTAGTAGGCGCCACCGCGCTTGCTAGCCAAGCCGCTTTTGCTGCTGATATCTCAGTAAAGTGCCCTGACCAACCTGTTAACTCCGTGATGCTTGAAAATGGTCAAGTTTATGTGGTGGTCGATAATGCACTTATTCGAGATAAGACTATGTTGGATTATCTTGAGAGAGGACAAATTCGGTTTTGCACCACACAGGTGACGGATATGACGTACGTATTTCTGGAGCGTAAATCGTTTAATGCAGATATCGGTTCTTGGGATGTTTCGAGTGTGACCAATATGAGTGGCATGTTTTCTGGTGCAAGTGAATTCAACCAAGACATCGGTTCTTGGGATGTTTCGAGTGTGACTGACATGAGTAGTATGTTTAGAAGGGCAAACGAGTTTAACAAGGATATTGGTAATTGGGATACGGCAAGTGTGACTCGTATGAGTGAAATGTTTTTTGCCGCAGATGCTTTTAATCAAGACATAGGCTATTGGGATACATCAAATGTGATTAGTATGCATCAGATGTTCGCTTTGTCATCTTTCAATCAAGATATAGGTTATTGGGATACTTCCAAAGTGAAGGATATGTCATGGATGTTCTATCGTACAAAAAACTTTAATCAAAAGATAGGTTATTGGGATACCTCGAATGTAACCACTATGAGCGCAATGTTTGGGAAGAACATGTACTTTGAACAAGATATTGGTCGCTGGGATACATCTAGTGTGACCGATATGTCTAGGATGTTCGAAGAGAACTTGGCATTTAAACGAGATATCGGTGATTGGGATGTGTCAAATGTAATCAATATGGATCAAATGTTTGCTTTCCGGTTTAGATCTTATGGATTCAATCAAGACATAAGTAAGTGGGACGTATCGAAAGTCGTTGGGATGGAGCGCATGTTTGACAGAAATGTTAGCTTTAGTGCGGACTTAAGCAACTGGAATGTAAGCAATGTTACAAGGCATGGTGCTTTTGCTCGAGATAGTGGCTTGACTGAAGAACAACTGCCATATTTTGTAGACTAATTATCTATCGGTCTAGCTAAACAAAGGCCAGTGTTGATGGATTCAACGCTGGCTTTTTTGTTGGTTGAGTCATTTTCAAAAAGTGGCGGCAAAAATGGCGACATTCATTGTAAAACAGCGTTATTTAGGGGTATAAATTGCTACTTACTACTGTTTTTACACACACAGTGTCTGGGTTAAGTTATTGATTTTATTATAATGTCACTTGTTTTTGTTAAGTTCTACGGCATGTCTTCACAGTCGGCTATGGACAAGCACTCAGGTGGTGTTGCTAAGTACCGTGCTGCGGAAGGTAAAACTGTTTTACTTCCATACCGTGGTTCAGTTCATTACACGATTTCTGACATCCTTGGTGGTGTACGTTCAACTTGTACATACGTAGGTGCAGCAAAGCTTAAAGAGCTAACTAAGCGTACGACTTTCATCCGTGTGCAAGAGCAAGAGAACAACGTATTCGGTAAAGAGTAATCTGAACTGATTCGAATAGTTTGAAAATCAAGAGCCGCTTTTTAGCGGCTCTTTTTGTTTGGGACTTATAAAACCTTTTTGTAATTAATCGAAGTCGAGTAGGTGAGATAAAAGTACCGCTATTTAATGGGGACGTATCATGGCCGAAATTTGTACATTGTATTATTTGATGGGCAGCCCAAACCATCCCATCAAAACCTTTGTTCAAGATAGGCCAAATAAGGCGTAAGAGTAGTTTCAATGTTAGATGTTCAACCAACGCATTATTACCAAAATGAGTTATGCCTCCAAATCACACGATGATGTTCAATCAACTTTGATGTGCAAAAAGTAATGAGAGACAAAAGGAAAGACTTGCTCCATGAGTTTTATATAAGCCGAGCGTAAAGGATCTGAAGACAGATTAATTAGGTAGAGTAATGTGCGGAAAGTAAGGTTTTTAGAACCATAATCAACTAGATGCTTTTATGCCTCCTAACTAATTGATATATTGCCACTACTTTGTTTGTCATATTGCCAGTAGGAGTACAAGCGGATGGCTCAAGATTTTGATTTTTACCAGAAAAGAGAAGGGTGTCGCAATCTTGTGTTGTTCGTACACGGGTTTACAGGAGATTCAAAGAAAACTTGGACAAATGCAAATGGTGTTGTGTTTCCGGAGCTTTTGTTAGCTGATGAAACGATTTCAGATAACTTCGATGTCGCTTCATATAATTACTTCACCGAGCTACTAAATCTTTTTGCTGACACAAAAGAAAAAGCAAGGCGCATTCGAGATTTGATTAGGCGAAAGACCCACAAAAAAGAAAGAAACCTTGATATAGAAGAGCTTTCCAAAAATCTATCTAGCCATTTGAGGTTCTCTCTAGAGCAGTACGATAATATTTATGTTGTTGCACATAGTATGGGAGGGTTGATTACTAAAAGCTTGATTAAAAACGATCTCAACCTTAGCAGTCACACTAAGGTAAAACTTTTCGTTTCATTGGCTGTTCCCCATCAAGGCGCTTCGAGTGCAGTTTTGGGAAATATTATTAGTAGCAACTTACAAATTTCAAATCTAAACCCCGTAGAACAGTTTATTACCGAACTCAACCAAAGCTGGGTATATCTAGATTCCAAGCCTACAACAAAGTACTTCTACGGAGGCTACGATAGTATCGTTACTAAGTATAGTGCCGTTGCTATCGACAAAATTGAAAAAGACATTGTTTCCGTTGCTGAAGATCACACTACAATTTGTAAACCTGAAAACAGTCAGGCTATTGTATATATCAGTGTACTTCAATTCATCAAAGAGCAATTTAAGAACGAAGAGTTGACTGACATAGGGTTTCAAAGGCTAAATGATTCAGAAGGTTCAGATTTGGATAAAGAGCTTTTTGTCTTAAAGTTAATTGTCGCTGATATAGAGGAAGATACTCAAGATAATGCTAAAGAGCTATATTATAATGCAGAGTTCGTAAGGAAATTATTTAACTCAAGGCATGATAAGAAAAAGTTAGCTGATTTATTTACTAATATTAGACAATTATATAAAGATAGTTACGGTAAATATCTTGCAGATAATAGTGTTAATTCTGGAATATTACTTTCTGAAGTACATACGAAGATAACCGAACAGGATTCACTTTTGCTCAAATCGTTGATCCCTTCAATTCAGAACTTTCATAAAAAAGGAATGCTACACCAAATGGCTAATGATAGTACATGTGATATTTGGTGGTGCAAAGATAAGTCGATAGACAAGGTAAAATGATGAAGCTACCATTCGTTGAGCCAGATGATGATATTTATCTAAATATAAGTGTAGTTCTTATCATTATATATTACTTAAGCTCCACTAAACGTGGAGTATTGAAGATGAACAATGAACGAATTCATTTATATGATTATTTAGTTAGGAACCCACAGAAACTTAGTTATGTTTTACGTCAACTAGGTAAAGGCAATTTAATTATAAATAGAGATGACTACTCTGTATCTTCAATATCATATAATTTAGACCCATTGTTTGACAGGGATAGGATGAAGTATATTCTGACAATGTTGTCCCAGAAAAAACTTGTATGTGTTAGTTATAAAAGTAAAGAGGGGTTTATGTATTCATTAACCGACTCTGGGATGAAAATGGTTGAGGAACTGGAAGGGGAGTACTTTTCGGAAATTAAATTGTACGCTCAACAACTAGTGTCGACGCTTAGTATAAATGTCTCTCAGCTTAATTCTAGCTTAAATCAAATAATTACAATAGGTGTTGTTTAATGGCAAGTAGTATTTTAATTAATGAGCTAATTGTTGTTGGTCATGAGAAAAACTATAGAGTTAATTTTTTTAAAGGCGTAAATATTATCTATGGAGATTCTGCAACCGGTAAGTCTAGTATACTTAACCTGATTGATTATCTGCTTGGTTCCAAGAAGTTTGATCTTTACCCTGAAATTGAAGCTGCGGGTAAATATGCTGCTTTAGACGTAGAGCTAAATGGTAATAGATTTACAATTAAAAGAGATATATTCAAGCCTAACCAACCAATTGAAGTCTATCCATGTAACTTTGATTCTGTAGATAATCACGCTTGTAAGAAGTATCTTCCTAGCTTTGCTAAGAGCTCCGCTCATGGTGATCTCGATTTTTATTCCGATTTTTATTCCGATTTTTTGTTAGATTCGTTAGATCTTCCGAAAATTAAGCTAAAGGAATCACCAACAAAAGATGACTCAAAACTTGTTAGACTTAGCTTTAGAGATATTTTTAAATTTTGTTATGTAGATCAAGACACTCTGGGTAATAAATCATTTATAAAACCAGATAACTATGTGTTACAAATTAAAAATAAAGAAGTATTTAAATATATTTTTAATGCGCTTGATAACAATCTGAGTACTTTGGAAGGTATCCTTTCCGATCGGGTTAGGGAACGAAAGGCTATCGAGAACAAATTCAATATGGTAGCAGAGTTTCTTAGAGAGTCAGAATTTGAAACGCTTAGTAGCCTAGATGATGGTGTTACCAAAATTGATCAAAAAATTATAGAAGTTGAGAAGATTTTAACAGAGCTAAATAATTCAAATGTAAGCGATAATGAAATATACAAAGTTATTAAGTCTGAGTTGGAAAATATATCTTTGGAGAGAAAGTCCCTTTTTCATAAAGCACAAGATATAAAATTAAAAATTGAAAAGTTCACTCGACTTAAAAACGATTACGTTAACGATGTAAATAAGTTCAAAGCTTCTATTTCAGCTAGGACCACAATTGGGGTGATTAGTGAAGAAGTAGAATTATGTCCCATCTGCGATAGTACATTGGATGTAAGTATTGCCAAAGAACGGTTCACGATTGATGAGAAAGATAAAATTTCTCACGAGATAAACCTGTTAAAGCGGAGAATCAGGGACACTGAGTCTATTGTTTCGCAGGCTAGGCACGACTGGGATAAAACTAACTCTGAACTAAAGAAACTTGATTATGTTGAAAATGAGGCATTGAAACTACAAGAAAAGAACACAAAGGAGCTAACAAGTCCATATTTGGCTGAGAGAGATATGTATACTCTACAGCTAGGTGAGCTGAAGCAAAAACGAAAGGATATAGTCAACAGACTTAAAGTTAGAAATCAGCACAAGCACCTTTCAACAAACATTAAGTCTTTAGAAATTAGAATTGTTAAATTACAGGAAGAAATTGATAACTTGAAGAAAACAGCACCTTCTATGGTTGAGGTGCTGAGTGATCTTGGCGACTATCTCGATAGTTATCTAAAATTTGTAAAAATCAAATCACCACGTGATATTTCTTTCGACCCAGTTAGTTTTTCCGCAAAGGTGAGAGGTATCGAATATTCAAATCTCACTTCGGGTGGCTTAAGGACTATCGTAAGTATAGGGTATTTGTGTTCACTATTAGAGGCGTCTTTGGAGTCGAGTATAAACTATCCTTCTTTTCTGATGATAGATACTGTAGGTAAATACCTCGGTAAAACGAAGGATCAGAATTATGAAGTCAGCTCTGTTGAGAAAGTGGAAGATGAGATAGAAGCAGTGTCTGATCCAATGAAGTACAAAAATATCTATGAATTCATCATTGGTCTAACTGAGAAGTTTGAGAACAGAGATCAAGTTAGTCAAGTTATTCTGGTAGATAATGATGTGCCCGACCATATAGTGAGGGATCTGTCAGGCTTTATCGTTGCACACTATAGTTCAGAAAGAGCAAATGGCCTGCCAGTCGGTTTTATTGACAATATATAAAAACAACTAGAGCCGCCAACCACTTTTAGTTTGGTTAGCGGCTCTTTATGTTTAGGGTTTAAACCGTCAATTCGGAAAGTGTTAATTCTCTTATCTCTTCTACTTCGCATAATTCGAAGGAAACAGCGCTCGTTTCGCTTCTTCATCACGTTCGGTTTTAAATTCAACGTCTTTGCCGGTCTCGCGGGCGCGCAGTGCGGCTGGGCGAGTGTTGATGGCGTTAAACCAACGCTTCAAGTTCGGGTAAGGTTCTAAGCCTTCTTCACCAAGTACGACAGGTGCTTTATCTATCCAACCCCATGCAGCGACATCGACAATGGTGTACTCATTTCCGACGATAAATTCACGACCTTCCATATGCTTTTCTAACACTTCGTAATGACGTTGTGCTTCACGTAGGTAACGGTTCACAGCGTAGTCTAGGCCTGCTGGCGCTGCATGACGGAAGTGTACCGATTGGCCAGAGTATGGGCCGAGGCCGCTCGCGATAAACATCATCCAAGATAATAGTTCAGCTCTGTCTTCTGGCTGACCAGCTAGCTTGCCTGTTTTCTCAGATAGGTACAGCAGGATAGCGTTAGAGTCGAATACACGTTGTCCATCATCTTCAATCGCGGGCGTTTTGCCGTTTGGATTGATCAAACGATATTCCGGTGTGTGTTGCTCGCCTTTTAAGGTATCGACAGGAACAAGTTCAAAATCTAGGCCTGTCTCTTCTAGAAACAGAGCGATCTTCATTGGGTTGGGTGTTTGGTGAAAATAGAACTTAAGCATGGGGTAACTCCTTGTATTGGTCATTCATTAAAGCACCGCTTGAACGATCGTTCAATGATTGATTTTAATTTATTTGAAAATCGGTTGATGCGTGTTTTAAATCTATGTGCTTAAAACTTAGTTAGTAGAGCGAGAATGGAATCGAGCGATTCAGTGTGTTGAATTTCAAGTTGTTGAAAGAATGAGCTTAAAGTTGCTGTTTGGGCGTGTTGTTTTCTACGGAGTTCGGGTTTGTGAAGGGTGGTTTTCGGCGAAATAGGGCGTATGAAATCCTCAGTTAGATATGCCAAAATGATCGGTGAATTCCCCTTTAAACCAAAATTATCTGGATACACAGGCTTATTGGTAAGTTCAAAATCGTGATCTGTTGCCACATCTTATGCAACAAATGAATATTAACCTTGGAGAGTAAGGTTTGGTTCACGGTTTTTTAATTTTGGGGGCTTACATTGGGGAGCAAATCTGATGTGAACACTTAACGACACAGGATCTTTCCATGAAAAAGAACATTATCGCCCTCGCTCTTGGTGGCATGCTCGCTTTTGGCGTAACACCTTACTCTTTTGCTGCTAACGATGGCGCAGTACAGGCTTCAGCGGATTACGCGCAGTTGGTGACTAAGCGACAAGTTGTCGACCAATTACTTCTTGATGCGTTGCAGGCGTTTAAGTCTCCGGCAAGAATTTCTCACGCGGGCTTCACGGCTAAAATGCCAAGCAACATGGAAATTGTGACTAACCGATTGTTAGAAGCTTACCAGCTAGAACCTTACCGTACTGATTTGCTTATCTCGGCTGCGAACGCTCAGATCTACAACAAGAACGCAGAGCGCGCTATTGAGTTGTTTGAACAAGCACTGACGGTTGCGCCAGACGATGTCGACTTGCACGCATATCTTGCGGTTTGGCAAAGATTTGAAGGCAACGACAGTGAATCGAATAAGCACATGGAGAAGCTGGAAAGCCTGAATAAAGGCAAGGCAGAAGACATTAAACGTATTTTTGCAACGGTTGACCGCGTGTTAGAAACACCTCTTAAAGAGTCTGCAGATAAGGGGCTGTTGAGCGACCACGGTGCCATCGTTACTTTGGGCTATGCGCTTAATCCAGATGGTTCTATGCATGGAATCTTGATTGAACGTCTTGAAACGACATTAGCAATGTCGAAAGCGAACCCAGACGCGATGATCGTGTTAACCGGCGGCGTGCCTAAGAACCATAAGACAGAAGGCAAGTTAATGGCGGATTGGCTTATCTCAAAAGGGGTAAGCAAAGACCGCATCATTGAAGAGAACTACGCGACCAGCACGGTAGGCAATGCCTTGTTCAGTAGCTATGCGCTTGCTCGTCATGATATTAAACATGCGACCATTATCAGCTCGGCAAGCCATGTTCGTCGTGGTCAAACTCTGTTTGAAATTGCTAGCTGGCAAACTGGCCCTCAGGGCATTACCTTCGATACGGTTTCTTATCCAGATAAGCCGCTAGAAGATCTTAAGAAAGCGAGCAGTGGTGAGCTTCTAGGCATCTACCGTGACGCTCTAAGAACGTATGGTATGTGGAGCTACCGCTCTTACCCATTGGAATCTCGTTAAGCCCAAGCATTATTTGCGTTTGGGAAAAGCACAGTTCGTGTTAAACCAAAGCGTCACTTGCTAGTACAATCGAGCACAGCTAGATGGTATGCTGTGCTCCTACTTAATTTAGTGTTTCAAAGGCAAAAAAATGAACCCGATTTTAGCAATGTTGAAAGAGAACAATATTAGCGACGAGCAGATCAGCGAGCTATTCAAGACGTTGACCGAGAACCCTCTTGCAGCAATGGCGACAATCAGCCAACTTGGTTTACCACAAGATAAGCTTCAAATGCTGATGGGTCAGGTAATGCAAAACCCTGCGCTAATCAAAGAAGCAGTTGAAGAGCTTGGCCTAGATTTTTCTAAGGTTGAAGCCGCTAAAGAGCAACTTCAAAAATAGTAGAGTGTGAATGAGCGATTTTCTTAGGGAGTGATAGCCGATTCGGTTAACTGTTCTTGAGATCGCGAATTAGACTCCAATAAAAAGCCGTTTGAGTATCAATACTTAAACGGCTTTTTTGATCCGACTCAGAACAGGCTCGACAGGGGAGACGACAAAAACACTAGACCGATGTGACTCCCTCGCTTAAATCATGTAATTTCGTTTTAACACTCATGTTTCAATAAACTGTACTCCGGCGTTGCTCATGAAATCTAGCTTAAGCATTCGATCTTACACCAAGCAATTTAATACCCATGCTCATGATGACCATCATCAATTGGTATTGCCGATCCAAGGCAGTATTAATATCGAAATGGTGGGGTATGTTGGCAAAGTGGCCGTGGGCGAATGTGTGGTGATTCCGGTAACCACAGCGCATGCGTTTAAGGCGGATGAAGCCGCGCGGTTTATTGTCGCGGATATGGCGGAGTTGCCGCAGCACTTGTTAGAGCATGAGCTCTCGGTTTTCACGATAACACCACCTTTGATGAGCTTCTTGCTGTTTGTTGAGAAGCAGCTGGAATATCAGGTCGATAGTGGCATTGAGTCATCAGTTTTGGATGTGTTTTCACTGCTGTTAGAGCAACAACAAGTGAGCAAGAGCATCGACCCAAGAATTCGTGCGGTACAAAGGTTGATAACGGATAATTACGCCCAACCTCTCTCTATTTCACAACTTGCAGAAACGGCCTGTTTGAGCCCTACTCAATTCAAAAAACGCTTCAAAGAGTGCTTGGGTATCAGTGCGCTTAAATACATCACTCGCTATCGTATGGAGAAAGCCCAAGCCTTGCTAACCCACACCGATTTACCCGTTCAATTGATTGCTGAAAATGTGGGCTATAGTGATGTGTCTGCTTTCAGTCGTCGCTTCTCTCAGCACTTTGGCATGTCTCCAAGGGCGTTTCTAGGCTCAATGAAAGACAGTCTTTAGAAACAACAATAGCGTCCTTTCGGCAAACTAACTTTTATCAATCTTCACTATTATCTATTTCAGAACTGAAAATTGGGTAATAGAAATGAATCTTGCCATCAATCGCGTTAACGAATTCCTAACGGGCACTTTAGCCATCTTGTTTGCTTCTATTTTATGGGGCACGACAGGCACTGCTGCAAGTTTTGCTCCTGATCTAAGCCCATTAGCGATTGGTGCTTTCTCTATGGGCGTCGGCGGTCTAATACAAGCGGGCTTGGCGTATCGAAAAATCCTATTCGCTTTCGACAAACTTTTGCAGAACAAGAAGCTGTTGGCAGTGAGCGCTTTGGCTTTGGCGGTCTACCCGTTAGCTTTCTATTCTTCAATGAAATTATCAGGTGTGGCGATTGGTACCGTGGTTTCGATTGCGACCGCACCTTTCTTTTCGGCACTGTTAGAGTGTCTGATTAGCAAAAAGAATAATATCAACAAACGTTGGCTTACTAGCTTTGCGATTGGTGTGGTAGGTATTGGGCTGTTGGTGTTTTCAGAATCTTCATCGGCGAATGAATCCGGTGATGATCTCAAGCTGTTAGGTATTGGCTTAGGTCTGGTCGCTGGGTTGTGTTACGCCATTTATTCTTGGGCGACCAAAGCACTGATCGATAAAGGGATTAAGTCACAAGCAGCGATGGGCAGTATTTTTGGCCTTGGTGCGATGCTGTTGCTGCCAACACTCTGGTTTACGGGTGATAACCTGTTTTCCTCGCAGATTAACGTATTAGTCATCAGTTATCTGACGTTAATCCCACAATGCTTGGGCTATATCGCGTTCAGTTTTGGTTTACGCCATGTGACCGCGAGTAGCGCCAATCTACTTACTTTGTTTGAACCAGTAGTTGCAGCGGTGCTTGCCGTCTGCGTTGTCGGTGAGCTGATTCCTTTTATAGGTTGGTTAGGTATGTTTCTGATTGTGCTGTGCTTGTTGATACAGTCGAAGCCATCTAAAGGAACGCTATAAGTATTTGTTTTGTTGTGCCTAATTGAAATTTATTCATGCGTAATTCTTATAATTGAATAAAATCAGTATCTCAGTTGTGAGAGTGCTGTTACTATCGCTATCAATAGTCGGGGGGCATATACCTTATTTGGTGTTTGCTGAGATCGTTAATCGAGACCCGTTGAACCTGATTCAGTTAACACTGGCGTAGGGAACTATAAGCACTCGATCTACGTCTGCACCCATGAATACTTTCATGAGCCTAATGCGACTTCTCCTTCGATCAGTGTTCGTTCTCCTACGTCTTGTAAGATAGTAGGAGCGACAATGACACACAGTTCTATTTCAAAAGATTTAACGCCAAAAGCCTCAACTCCAAAATCCTCAACACAGCAGCACTCTGCTGAAGATACGATTCGCACGAATACTCCGATTGTTTTAACCATCGCAGGTTCTGACAGTGGCGGCGGTGCAGGTATCCAAGCTGATATTAAAGCTATGTCTGCTACAGGTAGTTTTGCTTGTTCGGTAATTACCGCGATCACTTCTCAGAACACCCAAGGCGTTTCCGCCATTTTCCCTATTCCACTCGACCATGTTGCCAGTCAGTTAGATGCGGTTTTCACTGATCTCAATATCGTGGCCGTAAAAGTCGGCATGTTGGCCGATTCGCAAATCATCAAAGTCGTTGCAGACAAAATTAAGCAGTACCAACCTAAGCATCTTGTGATTGACCCTGTCATGGTCGCGACAAGTGGTGATCTTCTTCTAGAAAACTCAGCTATCACGACGCTGAAACAAGAATTGATTCCGCTGGCAGACATTATCACCCCTAACTTGCCAGAAGGCGCGGCGTTAACAGGCAAGCCGGTACCTGAAAGCGAAGCTGAAATGCAGGGCATGATTGAAGACTTACGCGCACTAGGTGCTAAAGCTGTCCTGTTAAAAGGCGGTCACTTAGAGAAAGATGAGAACAGTAACGACTTACTGATTCTGCCAACTACATCTGCTTTGATTAGCGCTAAACGTTTTCCTACTAAAAACACCCATGGTACGGGCTGTACGCTCTCTTCTGCTATCGCTTCTTTCTTGGCTCAAGGCAACTCGCTGTCAGACGCTGTTGACCTAGGTAAACAATACATTTCACGCGCGATTGCTCATGCCGACGAACTTCAAGTTGGTCAAGGCCATGGCCCTGTAAATCACTTCTTCGCTGGGCACGGTAATGTCCGTTAATACGATTGGCGTTCAACTCAGCAATGCCTCTTTACGTTATAACGACAGTGAGCACGCGACCTTGTCTGGGTTGTCGCTTAGCTTAAACGCAGGTAAGTGGACGGTATTGTTGGGTAGAAGTGGCTGCGGGAAAACCACGGTATTGCGTTATCTGGCGGGCTTGTTGGACGACAAGGTGGAGTGGCAGGGCACATTGGCAACGTCTGATGAATTGCCTTTAACGGATCGCATCGCTTACATGGCGCAGCAGGATTTGTTATTGCCGTGGCTATCGGTCATCGACAATGTTTGCCTGAGTCATCGTTTTCAAAATCCCGCAGACAAGCATCAAAGCCGAGCATCCCATAAACAAGCTCAAACCAACCAAGCACTAGAGTTGTTAGCTGCGGTTGGTTTGGCTGATCACGCGTCTACTATGCCAGATCAATTGTCTGGAGGTATGCGTCAACGTGTTGCTTTGGCTCGCACCTTAATGCAAGACAAGCCAGTCGTGTTGATGGACGAGCCTTTCTCTGCGCTGGATGCGGTAACAAGACACAAGTTACAGAGCTTAGCGTGTGAACTGTTAAGAGATAAAACCGTTGTGTTGATTACTCATGACCCACAAGAAGCGGTGCGTTTGTCGGATAACCTGTATGTGTTGCAAGGCACGCCTGCGAGTGCTCACTCTTTATCTGTGCCTCACACGTCAACACCGCGAGTGCTAGATGGTGAATGTGCTGAGTTACAACAAGCGATCTTAGATCAGTTGGAGCGTGATTATGAATGATCTAACGCGAAGCGAAGCTGTGGCTCGTTCAACTAACACACAGATCACGACTAAGCGCCCTCGTCAGATGAATCCCGTTATGCGTTTGCTGATCAGTAGCGCCGTGATTCTCGGTTTATGGCAACTGGTGGTGGTTATCTTCGAGATGCCTAGCTTCATTCTGCCAGCGCCTGCAGAAGTCTTCATCAAGCTAATTGAACGCTACGATGTGTTACTCAAACACACTTGGGTGACTGCGCAGGAGATCTTACTTGGTCTGCTACTCGGTTTGTCGATGGGGCTGTTTTTTGCTCTGCAGATGTTGATGTTCGAACCACTGAAACGCTGGTTGTTGCCTATCTTAATTGCTAGCCAAGCAATCCCTGTGTTTGCGATCGCACCAGTGTTGATGTTGTGGCTGGGTTATGGCATCGCGTCAAAAGTGGTGATGGCGGCGATCATTATCTTCTTCCCTGTAACCACTTGTTGTTACGACGGCCTACGTAATACACCGACAGGTTACCTTGATCTTGCCAAGACGATGGGTGCATCGAAGTGGCAATTGCTCCGTTATATCCAACTGCCTGCTGCGCTGCCAACACTGGCGTCTGGCATTCGTGTCGCTGTGGTGATTGCCCCAATTGGTGCGGTTGTCGGCGAGTGGGTGGGTTCGAGTGAAGGGCTGGGTTACCTAATGCTACAGGCCAACGCACGCATGATCATTGATGAGATGTTTGCTGCCTTGTTCATCTTGGCGGTGCTGTCTATTTCGCTCTACTTCGTTACAGATAAATTACTCAAAAAAGCTATCCCTTGGGAAAACCAGTGATGGTTCGCTCAATAACACTTGTTTAATAAAGCTTCGCTCACGCTATTTATCTAAACAAAACTTCGTTAAAAATTAGCTCGATACACAATAATAATATTCAAAAGGAAAGGTTAACTATGAAAAACACCAAATTGGTAGGTGCCGTGGCACTGCTTGCTTCGCTAGTTTCAGGTCATGCATTGGCGGATTCTGAACAAAAAAAACTGACATTGATGTTGGATTGGTTTGTGAACCCGAACCATGGCCCGATTGTTATTGCTCAAGAGCGTGGCTACTTTGCTGACCAAGGCTTAGAGGTTGAAATTCAAGAGCCAGCTGACCCCAGCACGCCAGCAAAATTGGTCGCAGCAGGTAAGGTCGATTTAGCGGTAACTTACCAACCAAGTTTAACCATGGATGTAGCGGCAGGTTTACCTCTCGTTCGTGCATCTACTCTTATCGCAACGCCACTGAATACGTTGATGGTTTTGGATAATGGCAAGAACGATTCGTTAGCGGATCTGAAAGGCAAAAAGATCGGTATTGCGATCGCAGGAAACGAAGAAGCGACTATCGGCACCATGCTAGCGCAAGAAAATGTTGCGTTTACCGATGTGCAAACCATCAATGTCGGTTGGGCACTTTCATCTTCATTGGCATCAGGCAAGGTAGATGCAATCTGGGGTGGTCTACGTAACTTCGAAACCAACCAGTTAGCCCTTGAAGGCTTTAAAGCAAAAGCGTTCTTCCCAGAAGAGCACGGTGTGCCCGCTTACGACGAGCTTATTTTTGTTGCGAACGCAAAGCAGCACGACGATGAAGCGATCAAAGCGTTCAACAAAGCATTGGAACAAGCAACAACTTACATCGTGAACCACCCACAAGAGTCATGGAGCGAGTTTGTTGCGTATTCACCAGATACGTTGAACAACGAGCTTAACCAACGCGCATGGAACGACACGCTAACTCGTTTTGCACTTCGCCCTTCTGCTGTCGATCTGAAACGTTACGACGATTACGCACAGTTCATGTTCGACAAAGGCATCATCAAATCACTACCAAAAGCTGCTGACTACGTACCGACTTTTGACTAAGGAATCTCATGAAATACCAAGACTTAATCCAAGCCTGTCAACAAGATTGGCAAGACTACACAGAGCATGATTTTGTTAAAACGCTGGCAGACGGCACTCTTGCTCAGCCGTGTTTTCTGCATTACTTGAAACAAGATTTTCTGTTCTTGAAACAGTATGCCCGTGCTTATGCATTGGCGATTTATAAGGCAAAAACACTGGCTGATATGCGCCGTGCTCTGCCAAGTGTTCATGCTCTATTGGATTCTGAAATCTCTCACCACGTGACTTACTGTGGTCAGTGGGGTTTAACCGAGTCTGACTTGGAAAACGAGCCGGAAGATTTCGGTACAGTTGCTTACACGCGCTACGTTCTGGATGCAGGCATGACAGGTGATCTTGTCGATCTTTATGCGGCACTGGCTCCGTGTTCCATTGGTTACGCCGTGATTGGTAAAGCACTGTTAGAAAGCAGTGAAACCGTTTTAGAAGGCAACCCATACGCGAGCTGGCTGCAACTGTATGGCGGTGAAGAGTTCCAATCTGGCGTGGCAACGGGCGCGGAGTACTTCAATCAACTGCTTGCTGAAATTGATATCAACAGCGAGCGCGGTCAGAACATCGTTCATATCTTCAAAACCGCAACGCGTATGGAAGTGGCTTTTTGGCAGCAAGGGCTGAACGCTCTTAATGACTAATCACGGCTAAACCTTGTCGCTAGCCAACCTGCAGCGGCTTAAAACGACTTTCACGAATAAGGATTTACCCATGCTAACTGAACAAATCATCCAATCGTTGCGCGCAGTACGAGAGCAAAAACCACTGGTTGTGAACATTACCAACTACGTCGTGATGAACAATACGGCCAATGCGTTATTGGCGATTGGCGCTTCACCTATCATGGCGCACTCACAACAAGAACTGGCTGAGATGATGTCTTTCTCTGGCGCGCTTGTGATTAACATTGGCACGCTCGACAGTGTTTGGACGCCAAGAATGCGTTTCGCGGTTGAACAAGCGAATGCCAATAGCAAGGTTGTGGTTCTTGACCCGGTGGGTTGTGGCGCAAGTACGCTGCGTACCGAGACTTCTCGTGAAATTGCACGCTTAGCGGATAAGTTGATCATTCGTGGCAACGCGTCTGAGGTTATCGCGTTAGCGGGCGAGCAAGCACAGAGCAAAGGCGTTGATGCGCTAGATAGCAGTGATGCTGCATTAGGCGCAGCGCAATGCTTAGTCGCTGAATACGGTGCGAATGTGGTGATTTCTGGTGAGACAGATTACGTTGTCACCAAAGACAGCGTGGTGACGTTAAACAACGGTCATCCAATGATGCCGTATGTAACCGGCATGGGTTGTACTTTAACGGCATTGACGGGAGCTTTTGCTGCTGTTGGTGATGAAAGTGGTTTGGCTGCTGCGGCGGTATTGGGTGTGGTTGGTGAAATCGCAGCCGAGAACTCACGCGGCCCAGGTAGCTTGCAAATGAACTTACTTGATGAGTTATATCAATTGGATGAAGAGACTCTGATTCAACGTTTGAAGATTCAGTAGATTCAATCTGGCTATAAGCATTTAGCTCACTAAAAAGCCCCCAACACGAATGTGCTGGGGGCTTTCTTATTATATAAACCGTGTTCGCTATGTTTTCAATAAGCGAGGCTCTAAATAACAGAGACTTTGAATAACAGAGACAGAAAGTTAGCTAGGTTCTAAATCGATTCACTTGGTTTTCTAAGTGATGAGCAACTTCGGTTAAGTCGCTCGCTGCGCCAGAAATGCTGCTTACAGACTCTTGGTTGCTCTGCGCGATGGTATTGGCACCTTGCGCGTTTTCACCCAACGACTTGGTTAAGCAATCTTGCTCGTCAACAGATACTGCAATTTGGCTGTTGGCCTGATTCAAATCTTGGATGTGTTGGTTAATCACATGTAAGTTTTGAGAAGCTTGTTGTGCCTGAGTCGAAGCATCTGAAACAGTGCTGTGGCTCTCTTTGATCGACTCTAACGCATCTTTAGCGCCGCGTTGTAGCGATGTGATGAGTTCATCAATTTGGCTAGCTGAATCTTGGGTACGCTTAGCGAGCGTTCTTACTTCATCGGCTACGACAGCAAACCCACGACCTTGTTCACCTGCGCGCGCAGCTTCGATAGCCGCGTTCAATGCCAGTAGGTTGGTTTGCTCAGAAACGCCTTTGATTACTTCAAGAATGGCGCCAATATTCATCGACTCTTTGTGTAGGTCAGTCACTTTTTGGCTGCTCACCTGCATGCTTTCATCGGCGCTGCCAATTTCATGCAGTGTTTTGTCTACTTCTTTGAGTCCCATCGCCACATTCTCGGTTGCTTGGTTGGCAACTTGAGACGCGTGGTTAGCACTTGCAGCAATTTCTGATGTGCTTGAAGCCAATTGATCAACGGCAGAAGAGATGTTGATCATTTCACTGTTCAATTGTGTTGCATTGGTCGAGCTGTTGTTTGTCACTTGATTGAGTGACTCCGACATCTCACCAATACGCACGCTAGAGCGGTTCACTTGGCCAACAATATCGCGCAGAGATTCAATGGTGATCTCCATATTAGTCAGCAGTTCACCAATCTCATTTTTGCTCTCAATGTTCACTTCAACATTTAAGTTACCTTGAGAAAGCTCGTTGGTGATCTGTTTAACCTGCGCGATGCCTTTGGTAATAGAACGAGTCACCAACACAGCGCTTGTCATGCCAATCACCAAAGCCACACCTGTTAGCAAGAAGATGATTTGAACTGAACGTTTTTCACTGGCTTGCAGTTCTGGCGTTAATGCTTGTTTCTGTTGCTCTAGAATACTTTGAGCATCCGCGACCGCAATAGCCAAGCTGTCACCAATCGAGGCAAGAGTCGCAGTTCTTTGCGTGTTCTCAATCATCTGCTGATGAACTTGTTCAAAGCCTTTTGCATACGCTTCGCGCTGGTTAGAGAAATCTTCAATCAACTCGCTTTGGTAAGGGGATGATTTAAGAGACTCAATGTCGCCTTCAATACCCGGTAACGCGTATTCAAAGATATCTTTACCCGCTTCATAGGTTTTTAGGTCGTTGTTGTTTGAGTAACTCAGTACAGTGATCTTGGCTGCGAGGAAGTTCTCCATCAACATACCCGCGTATAAGCTCGCGTTTGGATCATTGTTGTTGTACGACTCATACAACAAGCTTTGCGCGGCTTTGAGGGCGTTGGTTTCTCGTTTGACCATCTCGACATTCACCAATTGGTCGATGAGCAGCTGGCTCTGTTTCATTGATCCATAAGCCGTGTCAAATGCCGCCACGCTGTCTTGCACTAATTGCAGGCTAGCTAGGCTATCGGTTTTGGTGGTGGTTTGGATTAAGTTGTTGAGCAGTTCATCAATCGCGAGTTTGCTTGATTGATAATTCGTTTCGTATTGCTCATCCAATGACTCTAAGTAACGTTCAGAGGCTAAGCGCATCTGCAGAAAATGCACTTGAATGTTGCCTGACAGTGTCGCTTTCTGGCTAAGTACACTGTATTGGCTAAAGCCGTTCGACAAGGTTTGGATACCTTTGTAACTCACAAAGCCTGAAATGACGAAAAAGAGCAAGCAGATGGCATAACCTAGCTTGATCTTAAATGCTATAGAAAGGTGGCGCATAACTATCCCTATATTTACCTGATTCCTTCACTGCGAAGTATTCCATAAAACAGTGTTCTGGGCAGGCTTAAGTGAATAGTTTGTGTAATAAGTAACGCTTTCGTTAAAAAATCCGGTTTTTTAGTATCGTTTCAATGGGTTGCATATTTGTTGGAGCATGCTTAATTGAGCTAATTGTTTATTAACTTCCATGCACATGATGCAAATTGTCGGTAAAATAGTAGAAACGCAATTTAGACTCCGACTCCAAAGGCACGATATGAACCCTTATAAGCTCTACTTGGTTACTGATGACCAGCAAGATCTTGAAACGCTTAAGTTTGTCGTTGAACAAGCAATCGCTGGTGGTGTCACTATGGTTCAAGTAAGAGAGAAGCATGGAGATGTCAGAGCTTTTATTGAACGTGCGCAGGCCGTTAAGTCGATTTTGGCTGGCTCTGGTGTCCCGATGATCATTAACGATCGGGTAGACGTTACGTTGGCTGTGGATGCTGACGGCTTACATTTAGGACAGTCTGATATGCCTGCTGAGTTAGCACGTCAGTTGATTGGCCCAGACAAGATTCTTGGTTTGTCGATTGAAACTGAACAACAGCTTCGAGAAGCCGATAGTTTGCCTATTGATTACATTGGCCTCAGTGCGCTTTTTGCCACACTGACCAAGACGAATCTTAAGAAACATTGGGGTTATGACGGCATTAAAATGGCGTTGGAGACAACGAAGTTACCGATTGTCGGTATTGGTGGAATTAACGAATCGAACATCCCGCAGTTAGTTGAGAGCGGCATTCATGGGTTAGCACTGGTATCTGCGATATGTCACGCTGAAGATCCAAAACAAGCGACGCAGGATCTGTTGGCTCTAATGGGGGAGTGAAGGGGTATCGGCTAGAAAACAAATGAGGCTAACCATTTGTTTTCTAGTTAAACAACAGGCTCATAGAAAGGCTAAATTGGCCTATCGCTTGAGCTTTTAAGACAATTTATTGAATACACAGTTTTGTTTACTGAGCGCATAAAGCAACAGTACCGATGATCATAAGAACGATCGCGGCATACCAGCCGTATTGTGCGGTCTTATCAGCAACAAACACCTTAATGTAGTTAAGTTCTTCATGCGCCATTGCAATGAAGTCCGTGTAGTTAATCGATAACTCGCGGCTCGCTTCTTTCAAGTCTTGCTGAAGTTTGTTGAAAGCCTCATCGATGAAGCCTTTTGTTTCTGAAACAGACGGAGTAGCAACCAAAGTTAAGCTATTCCAAACTGCCATACGCGATTCATACTCGCTTTCACTGACACAATTAAGTACGCGTAAATCATACTCTCGTTTGTTACGCTCTTTGCCCATTTTCTCAGGGCAAATATTTCTTAAAACGTTCACGACAAATTTTCCAAAAGGTTCATTTAGATATAAAAAAGCACTCGAAGAGGGCTCATAAACTGGGTGCGAATCAATATTCAAAAGTGATCTATTTGAAGCTTTCACAAGTGGTTGCAGGGCAGGGGCACTTATGTGGGAGATTTGAAGTTGGGTCAGTGGTGTTAAAGAGCGATTTGGTTTTGTCGATATCAGTTTGATAAGACAACCCCCTTGGGATCGCATACTAGTTATGTCACTTTGGGATATCAACTAGGGTGTTTTATCCACACGACAAAGAAAATTATCGGCACAAAAAGTGGAAATGAGGTAGTGCTGGAGAAACACCACCGTCATTGATTTAGGATTCAGTTGCTAAAATAGGCTGAACTCAAGGATTGGGGAAGATTAGTTGGCTTGCCACTGATTGTTCTCTAATGAGTGGCCTTTTAGTTTTTCAAGTAAACTTGTTAACACTGGGCCATTGATATGGCTGCGAGACACTAAGCAACCCACTGGAGTAATCCAACCACCATGCTCGTGTGCCACTGGCAGTGCTACGAGATCACCTTTCTGAATCCCTTCCATCACCATCATTTCAGGCACATTTGCCCACCCTACGTTCTGTTCAACGAGATCGATGATCGTTTTGTGGTTGTTGGCATACCAAATCATGGAGCTGATGCCATAGGTGAACCACAATTCGCGCTGCTTAGAACTACGATGCACACATTGGCGGTAGCGCTTTAGGTCTGAGTCTTGAACGACGGGCATTTGGCTCAGCTCGTGAGTGGCGGAGCTAACTGTAAGAAAACGTGCTTGACCCAGTAAGAAGAAGTCCATATCTACTTTAAGTTCACCATCCGCATAGATGATGCCAATCTGTGCTTTGCCGCGTCTGACTAAGTCTTCAACATCGAAGGTTGAGGTGGTAATAATATCGAAATGTGTGATTGGAAACTGATCGGCTAGTGAGCTGATTATCTTAATGAAATTCTTATCTATGATGCTCTCATCAATGGCAATGATCAGTTCGTGTTCATCTTCATGTGTCAGCGATTCTACTTTTTGGTCGAAGTACTTTTGTTGGTCGAGAATCGACTTAGCGACAGGCAATAAGGCTTTACCTGTGTTGGTCAAAACAGGGATGTTTTTCTCGCGGTTAAACAGCTCTTGGTCGATAGCTATTTCTAGGTTGGCGATCGATTGGCTGACACCAGACTGAGCGCGTTTTAGCTTGCGTGCTGCAGCAGAAAAAGAGCCACTTTCACACACGGTGACGAAGACTTTTAATTGCTCAAAACTGTACATGTTACCTCTCGCTCAATACCAAATGGGATGATAATGCTCAGGCTATCACTAATCGTGATGGCTGTTAACTTTCTCTTATTATTTTCGATGACATAATCCGAGCTAATCCAACACATACTAGATTATTTAGAGGAATGTATGAGTACGTTAGAAAGAGTGTTCCACTCAGTGTTATTCGAAGTTTTGGCCGTAACACTTTCAATTATGGGGTTGGCGATATTTACCGATCATGATGTGAATGCCTTATCAGGAACCATGATAGTTGTTGCGACAATCGCTATGATTTGGAATTACTGTTTTAACCGCATTTTTGATCGCTACTTCACGGGTGAAAAATCAAAGCGTTCGCTGAAATTGCGTGTTTTTCACGTGGTGTTGTTTGAAGCTGGTCTTCTCATAGCGACAATCCCAGTGATGGCTTTCTTGCTTAATGTGGGGATTTGGCAGGCATTCTTAATGGATATCGGCGTGACCATTTTTATTACTATTTACGCGTTTGTGTTTAATCTGATTTACGATCACGTGAGATCGTTCTTGGTACGCAGATCTTTCGCGGTTAAATTTGGAGCGAGCTAAAAGTGGTCTTAATCCTGGCGAGGGAGAAATAACCTCGTCATTCTAAGCTCATCTCCGTCAACACTCCCTCAAAAAAGCGCAAAACGCTTTTAACCGATCCTTCGGAAAGCGTTTTGCTTTTTAGTGATGCAACGTTATCGGCTTCCCGAGTAGCCCACTTATTGTTTGCAGTTCACTTGAAAATCGATAGAGCGCTTAGGCTTTTTCGGTTTTCTGCGTGTCATCCAATGCAAAGTAGATTTTAGAAACAATCACTTCGGCAACCAGAATGGTAAATACCACTGCAAAGAAGGCGACGACACCGTTCCAAGGCCCCGTGAAATCCACTTTGTCACCAAATAGGATATTGATGGCTTCTAGCATCACGAATTTTGAACCGACCAGAATTACGTAGCTCGACAGGCCTCTGTAGATCTTAGGGGCAGTGCCGGGTTTCGACTTGAAGTAATCCGCGAGCTTATGTTCTAAGCCGATAGACAACTTGAGCAACAGCTGTAACAAAATCGCAGCTGCAAATGAAATGGTGAAAGACTCGATATTGACGAAGTCCCAATATTCATCAAAAAAATTGAGAACGGTTAAATCAACGAGTACGGCGAGCGTGTAACCGACAAAGAGCCGTTGGGGCGTATTAAATCCATATACTTTTTCTATATTGCTCATCTACATCTTCCTGAGTAAAGGGTTATAAAAAACTTAGGAGATAAACTTATAACTTTCAAACGCTTATTATTTTATATGCGAAACAGCTCTTAAAGTGGGTGTGGCGCATTATGGTAAGTATCTCTGTCGAGATTGATCCAAGATGGTACTTCGACTTAAAGAGGAGTACGTATGATTATTTATTTTAGGGTACAAGACGTAGAAGAGCTTTGGGGCGCGATAGATCTAGCGACACTCTTACAAATGGAACTGAGAGGGAGGCCAGATTGTACTCAGTCCAAAACTACACTTAGTCCAAAATTACATCTAGTCCAAAATTGAACGTTGGTAAATCTTCGGCGTAAGACCAGACACACGCTTAAACGCCCGAGAAAAGTGAGAGATGTTGGTGTAGCCGAGTTGGCTAGAGATGTAGGTCAGCGTATGACCTTCTTCCATCAGCTCACAAGCCACAGAAAACATTAGGTTTTCTTTGATCTTTCGATAGGTCGTATTTTCATTTTTGAGTTTGCGTTGAAAAGTTCGTACAGAAAAATTGAGCAGTTCAGCCGCTTCTTCAAGTGAGAGATCTTGTTCTTTCATGTAGGGCTTGAGTAGCTCATAAACGCTATCGGTAAAGCTAGTGTGCCACTCAATAAGCGTCGGTTTAGCACTGAGTTCTTTAGAGGTTAGGCGAATTGGGAGTTGTAAGATTTCTTCAGGAATCAGCACAGCCGTCGACGGCTGTTCAACAAACAGTTGGCAGCTACTTGGCACCAGTGTTTTGACGACATCGATGTCATGTCCTTGTAGACGCACCTTATTAGGTAACCATGGCGATTGGGATAAAATGGTTATTAATTCAATGATATATGTAATCGCAAAAGCTTCTCCCCATTGAAACATAGGGGAATTGTCTTCGGGGGCGGTTCGACAAAACCAGCTCTGACCGTGTTCTTGAATAAACTCGACTTTGCTGCCTGGGGAGTCGTAGGCAAAGATTGAATTGATCTGTTTTAGTGCATCACCAATGGTTTCGAATTCGGTAAATTGATGCAAGACATTTGGGATGATTCGACGTCGAAATGCGAGTCCAAGAATATCGGTGAACCGAGATACGCCGAGTTGTGCAGATGTAAGATAAATCAAACGCTTAATGGATTCCGATGGCACAAAATCACTTTCTGATTCGATAAGGTCAGGTGGTAAACCGGAATCTTTAAGCAACAGATGTAAATCAAGACCATAGTCAGAAAATACCTGAACCAGAATTTTAGCGTAGTTCGTTTGAATTACCGGGACTTGGTAGTGACTAGAGGTCATTGGAATACAATCCTGTATATATTGTTGCATTATTAGACGTGCATATCATTTGCAACGTTTTGTTTACTAAATCTAACCCTATTTACTTGAGTTTTCCATCGCTGGGTTTATTTTTAAAGTATTAATTTTGTTGATGTTAGTTATCTAGAAGGGAGTCCCATGTCAGAAACCAAAGGGAATAAGCAAGAAGCCAATGAAGAAGTTGGCCAGCAAGAAAATGGAAAAGACAAAGTAAGAAAGGTCACAAACTATCTATTGTTGTTTGTTGCATTCATGTTGATCTTCAGTGTCATTTCAGACCGAATCATCCCTATTACTGATAATGCTCGTGTAAAAGGTTATATCGTTCCAATCAAGCCAGAGGTGTCGGGTAAAGTACTCGATATACTGGTTCAACCTAACCAACTGGTTAATCAAGGCGACAGGTTAGCCATTTTAGATGAGTCTGATTACAAAATTGCAGTACAACAAGCCGAGCAAAATTTAGAGATTGCAGGCCAAAATGTCGGTGCTCAAACCGCGAGCATTGCTTCAGCCCAAGCGAAACTCACTTCAGCGATTGTTGAAAGACAAAACACCAAGCTACAAGCCAAGCGTGTTTTAGAGATGGCTGATAAAGGTGTGGTTTCTAAATCAGATGCAGATAAAGCGAGAGCCGCATTAGCAACGTCTCGAGCGGCGGTTGTCAATGCAGAAGCTGACCTTGACCGTGCTAAGAAACAAATGGGTAAAGAAGGTCAGGAAAACAGCCAAGTGAAAGCGGCGTTGTTAGCACTTGAACAGGCACAGTTGAACCTAGAGCGCACCGTGATTACAGCACCGACACAAGGTGGCGTTTCTAACTTTAGCCTTTCTGAGGGTTTTTACGCATCAGCAGGTCAACCGATCATGACTTTTGTTTCGACGGAAGATATCTGGATTGAAGCTTATTATCGAGAGAACAGCCTAGGTAATGTAACGGTCGGTGATGAAGTTGAAGTAGCGTTAGATTTCGCACCGGGAAAAGTGGTAAAAGGGCGCGTAAGTAGTATCGATTGGGGTGTTGATTGGGGGCAAAATGATCAAGCAGGTAAGCTTGCGCAAGCTAGCCAACAAACGGGTTGGTTGCGCCAAACACAGATGCTTCCTATCACCATTGAATTTGACAATGAAGAAGTGACAGGCATGCTCCGAGTGGGTGGCCAAGCGGATGTGATTGTTTATAGCGGCGACAACTTTGTGTTCAACGCGATAGGCAAAGTATGGATTCGTCTGATTAGCGTATTGTCTTATGTCCGATAAGCCGATTCCTGACCAACAAACACAGCAACGTATCCTGCGATTTACTGTCGGGGTCACGTTGGCTGTTTTCTTGGCGGCGTGGATAAACTGGCCACTTGCGTTTGTGGCGCCAGTGTTCACTGCTAAGTTCTTAATTGATAAATCAAACCTCCATAAGGAAACGGTCTACGAATTGCTCTTGGCCGTTGTGGTGACGATGGGGTTAGGTTTATTGCTGTCGCGAGGAATTACCCATTACCCAATTCCATTGCTGATTTTGGTGGGGTTAATGATGCTGTGGGGTTACTACTTGTTTGTCGACCCTAAATGGAACCTTTTCGCCACCATATTGTTGATTGCTGTCTTGATGCTGCCTTTTATGGCGATTGATAACCCCGGAGTCTCTGTATTGTTGGCATCAGGTTTAGCGACTTCTGGTGTAGTGTCGGTGACTATTTTTGCGCTTGTTCATGTCTTTTTCCCTGAACCTAAGTCGGAGTTCTCTGGCTTTGCGTCGGTACCTTTCAATAAGACAGAGCGCTGGTATGCGGCTTTCCGTGCGATGATTATCTCTTATCCCGTTGTGTGCTTTTTCTTTATTTTTCAGATATCTGAAGCATTGTTAACTATGATGTTTATTGCGTTGTTATCGTTAATGATCACTTCAGAAAAATCAGTCAAATTAAGTGCATTTCTGGTGATCAGCAATGGCATTGGTGGCTTGCTTGCGATAGCGGCTTTTTCAATCCTTTCGATTGTTCCGAATATTATCTTCTACTCTTTATTCATAGGCTTGGTCGCTATTGTGATTGCTAAGAAGATCTACACGGTTCCCGAAAAAGCACCGATTTTCGCCACTGCATTTAGTACCTTGCTAGTACTTGTCGGTAGCACATTGATGAGCTCCGGCGATATCGATAGCAACACTTTTATTCGCATATTCCAATTATTGCTAATTGGCATATATATGATTTTGGCCTCTTTATTCCTAGAAACTCGGAATTGGAAGTTTCTACAAAATCAGCATTAATTTTGTCTAACAAGGACGTCTCATGAAGTTAACCGACGATTTTTCAAAACAGGCAATAGACGCTGCCATCAAAATTGCAGCGATTGCTATGCTCGTCTACTGGTGTTTTGCGATTTTACGCCCATTCATTCTATTGGTTATTTGGGGGGCGATCATTGCGACTGCGCTCTATCCAGTTGCTGTCGCGATTTCAAATAAGACGGGAATGTCGAAAGGAAAAGCCAGCGCATTACTGAGCTTTATCGGAGTACTGTTACTGCTCATTCCTTTAGTTGCGCTCTCTTCCGGTATTTACACCAGTGCTTCGGACCTAATGACAGGGCTACAGGACGGAACCCTGTCTCTGCCGAAACCCAAAGAGTCTTTACAAGATATTCCATTCATTGGGGAGAAGGTATATTCAACCTTAGTAGCTGCCTCCAATAATATTGAAGGCACGTTCATAAAGTATGCTGACGAACTGAAACAGTTTGCGACGAAAGCTGCTTCTGTTTTAGGCTCTCTCGGCGGTGGGTTTATTCAGTTTATTATTTCTACCATCATTGCTGGCGCATTTATGAGTAACGCCGATAAGTGCCAAACAGGGGTCACTCACTTAGTGGCTCGCCTAACCGATGGTAAAGGTGAAGAGTTGGTACAGTTATCTAAATCAACGGTACGTAGTGTCGTGCAGGGTGTGATAGGTGTTGCTGTGATTCAATCCATTATGTCAGCAATTGGTTTAGTGATTGCTGGCGTTCCTGCGGCTGCGTTTTGGGCATTAGCTGTTCTGCTCATTGCTATTATCCAACTTCCGCCGATTCTTGCTTTATTGCCTGCAATTATTTACATGTTCAGTGTTGAATCGACGCTAGCGGCGAGCCTGTTCTTAGTGTGGTGTATTTTGGTCAGTGGCAGTGACGCTATTTTGAAACCGATGCTATTGAGCCGCGGCTCTCATATCCCAATGTTGGTTATTCTACTGGGTGCATTGGGCGGAATGGCGATGTCAGGAATCGTTGGTCTGTTTGTTGGTGCAGTTATACTGAGTTTAAGCTATGAGCTGATGATGGCATGGCTTGGACTTGAAGAGAAAAACCAAGAAGAAACTGAGAAAAAACCAGCAGAGGCAGAGGAAAAATAGATGAAGCCAGTCTCTAAAGACGACAACTTCTACTTCTTATTCTATGCACTGTTGGTGTTGTTTTTTGGTTGCGCGGTGATGCAGCAGTTTTATCCGCAAGGTCAAAAGACCATTCTGTTTTTGATCATTATTACTTTGGCTGTTTCGATAGTGGGAATACATAAAGAGCGAGCCTTGTATCGCTCTTGGTATGGTCTGCTATTGATAACCGCTACGGTGTCGGGGGTATTCTCGTTTTTGGAGGACTATAACCTTTCGATAGTGACGTTAACGGCATTGGCGGTGTTTCTGTTCTCACATATTTATTCCGCTCTCAAACAGGTAATGAAAGCAAAGACGGTGACGCCCAATCACATTATTGGTTCTATCTGTATTTACTTGTTGTTAGGGTTCGCTTGGTCGACTATCTACTTGTTGATTTTAGAAATCTTCCCTAATGCATTTAACGGGTTAGAAGAGCAAATCTGGCTGACCAACTTGTTCAATGCGATGTACTTTAGCTTTATCACCTTGACCACGGTTGGCTATGGCGACATATCACCGGCTTTGCCTATTGCTCAATTCTTTGTGTTCATGGAGTCCATTATCGGCAGTTTCTATTTAGCCATCATGGTCGCGAGCTTGGTGAGCATTCGACTTGCACAGTCTCAGTCCCAATAGATCATTTACAAATAATAGAACACATACAAAGAAGCCCAGCAGTAGCCGGGCTTCTTTTTTGCTTTACGCGTTTCAAAGTCAAACGAAGCTTTCAGGTTGAACTCCCTATGAGCTACGAATCTTAAGCTTCAGAGCTTTGAATCTTCTCTAATTCAGCGATAGTCGTTTGCGATACAAGCTGACCATCCATGTAATAGGTAACGTTTTGACCGTTTTTGATGCCTGTTAGAGTCGCGGTTTCACCAGACGTATAGACGATGTCCATTTGAATCGTGTTTTCGTCGATCTTAATCATCTCACCTGTCTCAATGGCTCGATTGTTTGAAATCGGTCCTACAGGCGCTTCTTTCAAGCTTGGGTCTAGGTCGTCGTTCACTTCGAAGTGTGTATCTGTTTTTGTATCAAATACGTGTGGCGAGCCACTGATTGGGTTTTTGCCTGTCCAAAATTCAAGTGAGTTGAATACGACATAGTCGGCTGCGGTTGTAATACCGTACACAGGCGCTAATAAGAAGTTTACACCTGCACGAGCATAGCGGTTATCGACAACTTCAACGTTAAATTTCATCACTTTCCCTGTTACGGCGTTGCTGCCGATACAACCAGTTAGCGCAGAAGCCAAAACCGTTAGTCCTACAATTTTAAGTGCAATCTTTTTCATTTTAGTACCTGTATAAGTTAGAAGTCTGTTTTGTTGGAACAGGTGTAGTATGGGTTTTAATCGATGACCAGTTTTACCATTTAACGCCATATGGATTAATAAGTAGCCAAAAGATAACGTATTGAGAGAATTTAAGTACGCACCTAGATATAACCTATCAAGTTACCGAAAAAACGAGGTTATATAGTGGTATGATCGCGGGCTCAGCACCATAAGTGATAAAGAATAGGAAACAGAATGACTCACCTTACAGAGCAGCAAGAAGCTGCAATGGCGACGTTTAAGGAAAACTTACACCTTCCAAACGGTGGTTTTCATAAACTGATTATCGAGCTAAGTAAGGAATATCAGCTGCCTTTCCAAAAGGTGCGTGCGGTTTTAAAGAAAGCTCAAAAAGATGTTGAACGACAGATACGAGAAGACTTTAACAGTGTTGATGACACAGTTCTGAGCCAAGAGAATTGGGTAAATATCATTAAGTCGAAGCTTGTTGAGTTAGCGGAAGAAAACCAAACGATTATGGATAAGCTGCAACAAAACCTGAAGTATCAAAAAGTGTTGTCGGCAACCGAAGGTTCAATCGCAAGTGAAGACGAACGTGACGAGTTGATTGAAGAGTTGATTCAAGCTTATGAGAAAGAGGTGTTCAAACCTTTACTGGCGATGCTGCATACGACAAAGCTGTATTGGAAGTTAATGCTGGTGGATGAGACATGTAAGATGAATGAGGAAAATCGTGAGAAGTTCAGTGACTACCCTCAACACATGCAAGCTGCAGAACACTTATATACTCTTGATCAAAAGTTAAGGTCGATGCCGTTAACTTATTAGTCCATGAATGCACTGATAATGGCTCATTGGTGATTCAGAGTTTGATATAAGTTGGTTTCAATAGAAGTACGATAACCTAGCTAGCGTTAGCCGCGTGTGAAATGCAAAAAGGGCTAGGTTTCTAATCTGTTTTACTTCTACTCTATTTTGTTCTGCTAGAGCGAATTGAGGGTGACATCTTTGACTTTTTTATATCTGTCGAACTAGACGGTGCTTCTTTCTGTAGCCGATGGGAAATGCTATAGGAGTGTGAAATGTCCTAGGGTGTTTCCGTTGCCTGAAACGATAGTTCCGATGCTTTCTCGTTCATTAAATTCAAAGTCGATGAGATAACTATGATGTTGTAGCTTGGGCAATATGTGGCGGTGGAGTATATCGCTATTGAGCTGTCGAATCTCGGTGACCCATGAAATCTCTTCTTTGTGTAAGTCTATTTTAATCTTGAGCATTTATTACCTTTTAGTTTATTGACTGTTTTTTCGCGTGATAGTTGGTACCAATGGGTTTGTCGTGTTGTTCTGCGTGACATAACTGTGCCTTGTGTTTATTACATTTGTATTTAAGTGATCGATCTATTCTGACTTCGCTGATAAAAGAGCGAATGACGAGAGATCGGTAGTAGGATCGAATTTAAAAGCTATTGAATGACTATCTGGGTGAAAGCTGACGCAGAGATGGTGTAACGAGGGAATCGAGAACTGTCTATGTGGAACTTGGACTTACTTTAGCATTAACAGCTCTATAGATTAGAGCCAGGTGGCGAACTATACGCCTAGTTTTTTAAATTACAACCCTATTTCTAATTAAATTTAAAAATATTTTTGAATGATTTGCCGTCGCTTATTGATAGTTAAATGAACGAAGGACAGGGGATTGACCATGGTATCTGACTGAGGCTCGGTTTTGCACCGCTTCGTATTCTTTGTCATTGGTGGTTTTAATTGAGGTATTAACTTAGTGGTAGTTAAGCGTCTGTTATACTTAGTCTTTACATTGTAAATCACAATTCGTGACACTGAGGTTTAGCGTTGTAATTAGGGGTTTAGCGTTGTAATTACAGGGTTTTCGGGCACTTTTCCCCATCAGTTTTTTCTTCAGATTGATGATCATTTTCCTCTTCTCGCTTTTTGCTATTTTTGATTCCTAATATCTCTCCCGACTACGCAAAACATGAATACTCACTTTTACGTTTCTGAATAATAAAGTTGTTGTGTCGCTAATTTAACGCAAATATAATTGATAATAGTTCTCACTTGCGTTACAAGTTTGTTGTCAAAGCAATGACAGACTTTAAATTATCGTTATTTAGCCGTTGTGTATGCCCCATGCTCATCTATGAGTAATGTGACTTTTATTGTCATGAGTGGTGGTTTGTATCCATGGCAAAGGAAGACACATGAAGAAAACAATCAATTCAGTTCGTCAGTTATTGGGTGGGCTTGCTATCGCTCTTGCATCATCATTGATAATGACCGCTCAAGCGGAAACAATCACTATTGAACACGTAAAGGGCACGGTGCAGTTTACCGAAGTACCACAGCGCGTTGTAGTACTTGGCTTTGGTAGCTTGGATGTGCTTGATCAGATTGGTATACAGCCAGTTGGCGCGCCTCACAGCCTAATGCCTGACTATCTAGCTTCGTACAAAGATACGACGGCAAATACGGGCTCATTGAGTGAACCTGATTTTGAAGCTATCTACATGCTGAAGCCTGACATCATCATTGCCGAAAACCGTATGCTTAAGGTTTACGATCAACTAGCAAAAATAGCTCCGACCATCATGTTCTCTATTGAAGGTGACAAATACTGGGCTGATGCTCAGCAAAACTGGCGCGCGCTAGGCAAGCTCTTTGGTAAGCAAGCTAAAGTAGAAGCGCTCATTAAAGAGACTCAAGCTTCTATCACGGCGGTTAACGACAAAGTCGCGTCTGACGAAACGTCAGCAATGATGCTAATGAACAACGGCAACAACATTGCGATGTTCAATAAGGGCAGTCGCTTCTCAATCATCTTTGATGACTTTGGCTTTGTGGAGTCAAAGAGTGCGACAGTGGCTCCGATTAAAGGGAATCACGGCAATCTAATCTCGTTTGAATATATTGCTGATGCAAAACCTGAAGTGCTTTACGTGCTTGACCGCGAAAAAGCGATCGGTAGGTCAGAAGGGCGCGCACAACAGCTGTTTGACAACCCACTGGTTGCGGCAACACCAGCAGCGCAGCAAGGCAACATCGTTTACCTTGATTCAAGTGCTTGGTATCTGGTAGGTGGCGGCGTAACAGCGATTCACAGAATGTTGGGTGACATTGAACGTACGATTCAATAGTTACTAATCATCAGATTCTCGGGCTTATAAGAGTGTTCTTATAAGCCCTTTTTCACTTTTTTATACGGTCTCCCCGATCCTACCTTTAGTATTACTTCTATGTTAAAACCCATTGCAGCTGCTGTATTTCTTGTTGTGTTATGCGTTGCGTCATTAATGATTGGAGTCGCTGAGATCAGTTTTAGCGATTTTTTCAATGGCAACCAACACGCCAACTCTATTTATGTTGTTAGTCGGATCCCTCGACTGTTCGCGATTGTGCTTGCCGGTGCTGGCTTGAGTGTTGCAGGCTTGATAATGCAACAGATTGTTCAGAATAAGTTTGCTGCGCCTTCGACGATGGGCACGATTGATTGCGCCATGCTTGGATATATAGTCGGTATTCTGGTGCTGGGCAATGCCGCGCAATGGAGCTATTTAGGTTTCATTTTCGCGTTTGCGGTGTTAGGCACCATGCTATTGGTCCGCTTTCTGCAACACTTGAAGTTCAAGAATGCGGTGTTGGTACCTTTGATTGGCATCATGTATGGCAACGTTATTTCCTCTCTAACAACCTTTATTGCTTACAAATACGATTTAGTACAAACCATGTCGGCTTGGACGATGGCGAACTTTGCGAGTGTATTGCAAGGCAGCTATGAAATCCTTTACCTCGCAGTGCCTGCTTGTGTATTGGCTTACTACTTTGCGAGTCAGTTCAGTGCGGCAAGTATTGGTGAAAGCTTCGCAAAAAACATTGGCCTCAATTATCAGAAGATCGTATTCATTGGTGTTGCATTGGTTGCTATCTGCGCCTCTTCTGTGGTGATGATCGTTGGTGTTATCCCATTCCTTGGCCTTATCGTGCCAAATATCGTGTCGTTGATGATGGGCGATAACATGAAGAAGATTCTGCCTTGGACAGCTTACTGGGGCGTGATCTTGGTATTGGTCTGCGACTTGTTAGCTCGAATCGTTATCTTTCCTTACGAGATTCCAATCTCAATGGTAATCAGTGTCTTTGGCGGCTTGATTTTTATCTACCTGATCATGAGAGACAAGTCGAATGCGTGATTCAGTAAAAATTGCGATTCTGGCTATCGCGTCTTTGGGTATGGCGGCAGTATTTGTGGGGCAGGGACTTACGTGGGATAACTACGAATTCTTCTTGTCTTTGCGACTACCCAAACTGCTGTCGATTGTGTTGGCGGCGGTGGCGATCTCTGCATCGTCATTGGTTTTCCAAACCATCACTAATAATCGAATTCTAACCCCATCCATCTTGGGCTTTGACAGTCTGTATATGCTGGTTCAAACGGTGCTTCTGTTTGTGTTTGGCAGTACCAGTTTCTGGGTGATTGATTCAATCGCAAACTTTTCATTGTCTGTGACTGTGATGATCTTGTTCTCGTTTGCACTGTTCCATTTTTACTTCAAGAGCAAGCGAAACAACGTATTTACACTGTTGTTGATTGGTATTGTGTGCGGCAGCGTATTCTCAAGCTTAGCGAACTTCCTTGCGATGTTGATTGATCCCAATGAATTCGCGGTGCTGCAGAATGTGATGTTCGCAAGCTTCAATAACGTGAAAGGCGAACTGGTTTACCTCAGCCTTATTCCATTAGGTTTGAGCTTGCTTGGCCTGTGGTTGTTAGCGCCTAAGCTTGATGTGCTTTGGCTTGGTGTCGATAACGCAATAAGCTTAGGGGTGAACACCAAGCGACTGACTCAAATTACCTTGGTGATTGTGTCAGTGATGGTCGCGGTATCGACTGCTTTGGTTGGCCCAGTGCTGTTCTTTGGTTTAATCACCGTGAGCTTAGTTCGTCAGATATTCAAATCTTATCAACATCGTGTGCTTATCATCGCGAGCAGTTTGTTAGCGGTCGTTCTATTGGTTTCAGGTCAATGGTTTATCGAAAAAGTGATGGCGTTTGAAACCACTGTGAGCGTGATCATTAACTTGGTCGGTGGTTTGTATTTTATGTTCTTGTTGTTACGTACCAGAATTCAGTAAAGGTAGTAAGTAGTGATTAAATTAACAGGTTTAACTAAGAAGTATGGCAAGTCACTCGTGGTTGATGATGCCAGTGCTATGTTCCCGAAAGGGGAAGTGACTTCTATTATTGGCCCAAATGGTGCGGGTAAAAGTACGCTGCTTTCTATGGCGAGTCGCTTAACCGAAAGTGATGCGGGCGAGGTCGTTATTGGCGATAAATTACTGGCTGAATGGGATACCAAAGAGCTTGCGAAGCACCTTGCTGTGTTAAGACAATCAAACAACATCAATATGCGATTTACGATTCGTGAGTTGGTCTGTTTTGGGCGTTTCCCACATTCTCAAGGTCGCTTGAAAGACGAAGATCATAAGATCGTCGATACGGCACTAGAGCACCTTGGCATTACCGATATCCAAAACAGATACCTTGATGAATTGAGTGGTGGTCAGCGTCAAATGGCGTTTATCGCGATGGTTGTGGCGCAAGATACGGATTATGTGTTCTTGGATGAGCCACTAAACAACCTAGATATTAAACACTCGGTTGAAATCATGCAGACGCTACGTCGCCTAGCGCATGAGTTTAATAAGGCGGTGGTTATTGTGATTCACGACATCAACTTTGCTTCTTGTTACTCAGATAACATTGTTGCGATGAAGAGGGGCCAAGTGGTTAAGTCGGGCAAGGTCTCTGAAGTGGTTGAAAAGTCAGTGATGGAGTCGATCTACGAGATCCCATTTGAGATTCGTGAGTTCGATGGTGTTCGAATCTGTATGTATTATTCAGGTCGTTAGGTTGCTGGTTCGCTAGGCTGCTTAAATCCTTAGTTACCGAAATGAGAAGAGCTCCTACACTATGAGGAGCTCTTTTTGTCTCTATGTATAGCTGATTTTTAAGACTTGCTCAGTTTTAGCAAACTCAATGAGTTCATCAATGTACGTAGAGCTAACCGAATCAGATATACACATTACTGGATACCGATTATCAATGACCAACGCTGCTGTTAATCAGTGATCAATTCATATTCAAGTTTGGTAAGAATTGCAGGGGCAAGTGATTCTAAATCGACCGTCGTATACCCATAAAAGTTTGGCCTGATTTCACTACGTAGTTTAGTTAGAGAATCTTTTGTATTCTCTTCCATCATCAATTTATCATTAAAATCAGCGAGTAACTTGAGTTGTTGCGCAGAGAGAGGGGATAGGTATTCGCTGTAACCACCGACAGAGCTGTATAACAGTTCATAGCGACCACCTTCTGCTTCTTCAATGTAATAATTCCCTGAACGCGCAATATTGGATATGGCAGCATGTTCTGTTGTCGAGTTAACGAAGTTGGTTTCCAAATAAGTGGCGCTGCCTGCGTGGTAGTTCACATCAGCGACAAACCCCGGTTTAGGGAAAATGAGAAAAGCATCTATTGTGTCGTTGGATGTTATTGCAGAAAGAATAAACTTACTGTCTTTGTAGTATTTTATCTGTACCTCACCATTCGACATCTTGGTATAAACCGGAGAGCCAAATGTCTCTTCTAAAATGCCACTGGAAGCACGAATATAGACTTTAGAAAGGCGCTCGTTAGATGGAGCATCTGAAAAGTTAGAAATTAAGAGGTCCCAACCTTTGCTTCCCATATCAATAGCATCGTTGAACTGACCACCTGCGATGATCAGCGCAATGATGGCAAGGATAGAGTTTGGTGTCTTCTCTCTCATTATTTCAAGAAAATCTTTTTGATCTTCGTTGGGAGCTTGTTGAGTTAAAGACACGTCTTCTTCTGGTGCTGTTTTATCAACAGATGAAGGTAGAGCTTGTTCTGACATGATAAAACCTTATTCAGCAACAACTTGAGGTGCTCGTGCAACCACACGGGTACATAAATATTCTTCGACATCTTTTTCTACAGAAACGCTTTCTGTTACCCAGGTAAACTTCATTAGCTGGTTGGTTAGTTGTTTTGTGGTCGATTTAGCGGTTACGGTTGTAGTCACAACATTGTCTTTACGATCGGCTGTTACAATCTTCTTTTTCTCCGAGGTTCGATTTGTATCGAGCTCTTTTTGCACCATGGCTTCGAGAGATGCGGCTAGCGATGCTCTCGCCTCCATTGAAGCGATGTCCATATCAAGCGTCATGTCTCCCATACTTTCAACACAAGCAACGCCTGCGATTAAGCCTTCAGGCAAATCAAATTGTGGGTTCATGCGCCAACTAGGAAATTCGGAGTTAGCGGCTGCTTGAAATGACAATGTAGTAATTGCAGCGATAATTAGAGTCTTTTTCATGTTTTATCCTTAAATCATATTCTTTTCGTAATTAACTTCTGCTTTACTTACTTTTTTCAAGTAGTTACGAGTTTCCGCAGCAGAATGCTTTCGTTGGATAGTTTGGAATACTTGTTGTGGTTCAAGCTGGTTAATATTCTTGATTGCAACTGAGCGTTTGCCACCGAAAATATGATAGATTGGCCCCATGCCTCCGTTGTAAGCCGCTGTTATGCAGTACTTTAAGCTCTCTTCATTGGTAACGCCTTTGAAGTAGCGAGAGCGCAGTAAGTGCAAATAAGCGGTACCGACCTCAATGTTTTTTTCGGGGTCGAATAAGTATTCTTTATTCAGTAACTGTTGTTCACCAAATAGGAAGTTTGTCGCATCTAATCCTGCGGAACTTGGGACAATTTGCATCAGGCCAAAGGCAGGAACATGTGAGGTTGCTGTAGGATCGAAAGCGCTTTCTGTTTTGATGATAGACAGTATAAATTCAGGCTCAAGTTTGTATTTTTCTGCGTAAACTTCAACGGTATCAAAAAAGCGTTGTTCTTTACGATTAAGCCAACTTGGCGGAAAAGAAATAACGGCTTTGAGAACGGTATTGCCTTTACTGTCTTTGGCTTTGGTCACGGCCACAGTTTCAAGAGCCTTGTCTAACTCTTGAGCCTGAACCTTTGGTGTTTCGGAAACGGGTAAGAATGTCTTGTCACTGAGTTTCTCAACATTTGTTGCTTCAATCAGTTCAGAGGTATAAGCATCGGCTTGTTGGGCTTCGCCTATGGTCAGCTGAGACGTGCGCACGATCTCTTCTTTGAGTTCTTCTATTGAGGTTGTTTCACCTGCAATAGTGGTGACTTGAATCGTATTTTTCTCGAAGTTAACTTCACGCTTTATTTGTAGAGAGGGGCTGTAGCTGACCCACTTAAATTGGTCGCTAAAGGTAGGATTATCCCAAGATTCTGAAACTTTGATTTTAAACTTATCAAACTCTTGTTTAGCTTGTGCCACATATTGATCGAATTCGCAGTTTTTTTGCACTTTGTAAAGATCAAATTGGGCTTCACTGCAGAGTTTGTATTTTTCAAACTCATCTTTCGCTTCAAAAGGTTGATTGACAAAATGTTCGACGCTAGGGCAACTTTGTTCGGTAATTGAAAGTTCACACGCTTGCTGCAGCGTATCTGCAGATGCCCATCCACTAGAGATCAGTATCGCTAAAGGGGATAGCTGGCAAATTATTTTCTTCATATCTGTTCCTTGACCGAGGGGTTAACCTTTCTCTATCGAGAGCCGTTCCATGACAAAATCACAGTGCTCGAAATAGTTCAGGATCAACCCAAACCCTGGGGTGTCTGTTGATAAACGCGATTCATCCAATCGCTCAAATCGAGAGGTGTCTATTTTTGTAGGGCAGAGCAATGCGATATTGGTATCGTAGGTCTCTTGTCCGTTGTTGAGCAGCGCTTCGATTCCGTCATACTGATTTCTATCTGGAAACTCGATAGAGTCACCATCTGTGACTTGATGGTTTTCAACTAACACGCCTGTACTGCCATCTTCATAAACTTGAAACAAAGAGAGATAACCCGCTTGGTTTGAGTTGAGTTGAATAAAGTAATGGTCGCCAGCATTGAGTCGTCGCTTGGATGAGCGAATCTTTATACTTTCATCTGAATAGTTGAAAAATAGGTGGTTATACTTTGCTTCCGGTAGTATTAACTGGCCACTACTGTTGGAAAGCATCCAGCCCCCAGCAAACCGCTCGATATCTATATCTGGCAGACATTGGTGCTGTTCCACCCAGTTTTTTAGCATGGTAGTTGTAGACCAGTATGGGTGTAATTCACTGTGACATTGTGATTTCTTTAACCAAGCAGAGAGCTTTTGTGCAAATGACTCGGGGTCATATTGAACTTGAACATAAAACTGGTTTTGCGATTTTTCACTGTTGATAACGGTGACGTTGTTTCGGAAAACCACATTGGATATGGACTCTTTATGAGAAGCCGCAGATTTTTTCAACTCGCCATTTTTGAAGGTTTTAGTACTGGTGGTCTTACTGACTATTCGGTTTTCAACACCTTTAGCCAGATCATGATAAGCCGCGTCTTTGGCTTGTTGATAAGTGTTGCCTTTGCCGAACCCATAGCTCAAGGTTGAGTCTGATGGCACCTCCCCGTACCAAGACGGGGAAGCGAAAGCACAAGCACTTGACAGGGAGATGATTAGCGCTAGTATTTTCATTAGTCTTCCGGCTGTGGCTCGGGAGCTGAACGAAGGCTCCAACTAGCATTTGGTTTTCCTTTAGAGTTGTACCTTACTAGTGAAATCATTTTCCCTGATTGAGCTGCGCTAATTAAATGATCACCATAAGCTACACCATAATTAAGCGCGGAAGCATTTTTTAGAACTTCTTTAAAACCATCGGCGTTAGCTGCTAACTCATTGTTTTCTAAGGGTCCGCTCATGACTTGACCTCCTGCCGAGTTACCGCCTGAGTATCCCCTTTGCGTTTGGATGCTCCATATTTGTCTACCGTCTGCTCCGACAGAGGGCCCATCGATATACCAACTGCGTCCCTTGTTATCTGAGTAATGCCCTGAAACCAACTGATTTGCACTAGCAAAAGCAACAGACTTAACTGAGCTCATATTCTTAAAGATTAGATTACCGTTTTTGTCGGCTGCAAATTGAGCGCTCATGTCAAAGAACTGGGTTTGTCCTGTCTCTTTGTTGGTTACCGGAACGCGCAGCATGGTGACTTGATTACCAGCGCCTTGGAAATGAGCTCCTTGGAAAGCGATATCTAGATTCGAGTTTTCTACATCTGCAGCGAAGGCTGTTGATGAGATTAGAAGAGCGGATGTTGCTAAAAGTGTTTTCTTAAACATGGATATAAGCCTTAATCAATGTTTCAAATAGGTTGTAAATTGAAATAGTTTTAAAAGTGGTACGATCTTAAAAGAGACATGCTCTTAAAGTGACATAGTCTTGTTACCGGTAATTGTTGGATGTTGACGTTTTAAATCCCCCATCTCAAAAGAGGCAGATTTCACTTTGTCGTAAACATCTTGATAAAGCGTATTCACATCCTTGTTTCCCTCGATCATTGACTTCATGAGGTAGTAACTAAACAGGCGATGACCTTTTTCTTGGTACATATTGGAATACTCTTTATCGCGTCCCGCGGTGATCACGACCATACGCTCAGGATCAATACTGACTTTTTTCGGTGCCAGTCTGGAGGCGGCAACCCCTTTGATGACCGATACACCATCAGTCGCTCCACTGAAACAACTGTCTACCATAACGACTATCTTGCCTGCTTTGCTGCTAGACAGTGTTTTGTAGAGGTTATCGAGTTTGAAGAACTCATCATCAGTTATGTAGTCAGGGATCTTATCTTGCGGGAGAATGTAAGGATCATTATCGGGAATCGCAGGGATACCGTGTCCACTGTAGTAGAAGTAAACCGTATCGCCTTCATCGACGTTGTCTAACATTAAACGTAACTTATCTTTAATCGCACCACTGGTTGCGTCACGGTCAATGAGTTCGTAGACGTGCCTTTCTGGAACACCCAGAACTTTTGTCGCGACGTCAGACATCACTTCACCACTGCTGCGCGCAAAGGCTACTTGATCTGAATTTGCGTAATCTTCGATAGATAGGTTGAAGAACCAGTTGGATGAATTACTTTCCACAGGCACAAAGCCATTAAGTAGTTGCTTCAATTCATCAGAGGCGGTGTTGTCCGTTGCTGAGAGGCGTGAATCGACTTCAAACGCATCGATTAAGTTAGGGTTTTGCATCTCTAGCCCTGGAGTCGCGGCACTGCTTGGGCCACTGTTAAGAACCACACTCAGAGCTTCGGGCTGATAATTACTTTTAGCCACATCCCCTGAGAACATTACGTCATTGTAGTTGCCTTTTATATTTACGAGCTCTAGTTGATTCTCGTCATAAGAGTAGGTGAGTGCGAGGTCAAGGTTATCGATATTGCTGAAGACATCACGCGCCTGCTCAAGAGGTACATTTAGAATAATGTCTCGCTGATAGTTTTGATTTGACGCTTTAAACAACAGGTGCATTTGCTGGTTTTCAGCATCATAACTCTTTGTTGTGACGACCGGCTTACCCATTACATCTCTAAAAGCCTTAGCCACGAGTCGAGTTTTTTGCACGCCCAAGTTGCCCTTTCGAGAGTCTGCCCCTTCTTGTAGGACTCGAATTTTGGCATTTCGAGCTTCTACTTGTTGACGGTATTTAAGTTGTATAGCGGCTATTTGTTGTTGTCGTTCTATTCGCAATTTTTCGACGCGTTGATCAAATTGAGTTTTGGTTTCAAATTGATCTTTGACGATTTCTGGCGCTTTGGGCAGATCAGGCTCTCGAACTGGTGGTGGGATGTCTGAGCTGCTTAATGTGGTGTGTTGTACTTCGTATAAAGAGGCGACAGCACCAACCAATGACATTGGGTCGTCAGATTGTATACATCCGATAGAACTCGTCATGTATTGTTGTTCGGTAGAGGACTCTTGTCCTGCAAATAGGTCAACATTATTGCTTGCTTTTTTTTGTCCGCCGCGAGTGATGACCTTGCCATTCAGCGAAATAGGAGCATCAACTTGCAGCTCTCCGCCAAGTTGCCAAATATCAGGATTAGATGAACATACAGTTCCCTGTTTAGAGTGCGAAAATTCAAATTGATTGTCAGCGTTAGCAAAACTAATAGTTGGTGCTAGCGCAAATAGCATACCTGTGACAATTCTATTCCGTGTCATTAGATAAGTCTTCCGTATGGCCGTAGTGTCAGATGAGCTCAAGACCATATAATCTAGTTGAATATCACTCAATAGCGCATCAATCGCAATGAGATATAAGTCAATGTTTGTTTTGTTAAATGTGAGCAAGTTTTAGTTAATTTGGGAGGAGTGTTTCTTAATTTGCTTCTATTTGAGAGGCTTAGGAGGGTGTTGTTCTTACTTTTAGAGCTCAATTGATTCGCTTAATTTATAAATGGTGGTGTTCTCATGTTAAAAATTATTGCTCTTCTCTTAATCGCTATCGGCGTTTTTATTGGAATTCAATATGGAGATGAGATGGTTAGTCAATTGGATAGTGGTACTGAAACTGTTCTCAATACAATAGAAAAGCTCAAAGGTTAAGGTGAAGTATGTCTATTTTCTCATTTGACGATTTTCTGGAACGCCTGAAGGACTGTGAACGAATCATCATTCAAGCTCATGACTTTCCTGATCATGATGCGGTAGGCTCCGCTTTTGCTCTCGCTTATTTACTTAGGAAGAAGGGCTTTAAACCCCTCATTACCTATCAAGGCTTTATTGACCGTGTTTCTTTACATAATTTGATTGGGTGGCTTGATATTCCCATCGTTAAGTCACACCGATTAGATCTAAAACCCAATGATAAAATCATTGTTGTGGATGGCTGTATTGGTGAAAAAAACGTTACCGATTTACCAGGTATAGAAGTTGGTGTGATCGATCATCATCAGGTTATAGCACCCAGTTTCGTTTGGTTTTCAGATATTCGACCTAACTATGGCGCAACAGCTTCCATTATGGTTGAGTACTTTAATCATTACGATCTGCCTATTCCAGAGCGCGTAGCAACGGCTTTACTTGTTGGATTAACGTTCGATACGGCAAATTTTACCCGAGCAATGAACAAAGCTGATATCAAAGCTCTCTTTCAACTCCAAAGCTGTGCCGATATGAATATGGTAAATCGTATTTGTCGCAATCAAATCGAATATCAAGAATTGAAGTTATTTGATTCCATGTTTGAAGCTATTAGGAAAGATGGCAATTGTGCATTTGGCAGCTTACCAGAAGGGTGCCCCAAAAATATGCTGGGAGTGCTTGGCGACTTTCTATTGACCGTTGATGAAATAGATATAGTAGTGTTAAGTGCTCGTAGCCATGAGAGAACATTCGTTTCATTGCGTTCTGAGTGCCCCAAAAATGATGTAGCTAAGGTGATAAAGAGAGCTTTGAATGATACAGGTGCTGGGTTTGGTGGAGGACACTCACATATGGCTGGTGGTGTCGTTAATCAAGTCTTTAATCACTCTAATGAACAAAGTTTTGTTTATGATCTAATTCGTCCTCAGTTGATTGTCTGTTGATTTTAAGCGAGTGTTTGTTGAACTAATCGATGGTTTTTATCTGGTTCACATTCAAAGGATGGATGCCGAATTTTTGACTGGTCATACTTCGACAAACGTTGGTTTGATGTCACTCGAAGATCTACTCTTCATTTTCAATAAACAATTGCTATTTTTTCTGATTAACCTCTAAAAATCGTTCTACACTATATTTATAACTGTTTGATTTTTATACGAGGTATCAATGAGTCGTAAACCCATAGTGTTAGTCGTAGATGACACCCCAAGCAATTTGGATGTGTTGACTGCAATACTTAAAGATACCTATCAAGTCAAAGTAGCAATTAACGGTACCATTGGCATCAAGATAGCCAAGATGGTGCCTCAGCCAGACCTCATTCTTCTCGATATCATGATGCCAGATATTGATGGTTATGAAGTTTGCCGACAGCTCAAAGAACAGCCCAACACCGCGCATATCCCCATTATCTTCGTTACTGCCAAAATTGGACCTGAAGCCGAAGTAAAAGGGCTCTCCTTGGGGGCTGTAGATTACCTAACCAAACCGATAACCCCTGCTATTGCACTCCAGCGTGTGAAAACGCATATCGCACTTTATGACCAACAACGCGCGTTGTTTAGTCAGGTAAAAGAGAAAACTCAAGAGATCAATCTCGGTAAGCTAGAAACACTGAACATATTGGGTAGAGCGGCTGAATTTAAAGACAATGAAACAGGCATGCACGTTAAGCGTATGAGTCACTACTGTGAAGTGCTAGCTAAAGCCTTGGGAATGACTGACGAAGATGCCGAGACGTTGCGTGATGCAGCACCAATGCATGATATTGGCAAGATCGGTATTCCTGATAGCGTATTACTCAAGCCGGGTAAGTTGGATGCTGGTGAGTGGAATACCATGCAGAAACACGTCGAGTACGGTGTTGAAATTCTTGGTAGGCAGGGCGACTCCAAACTGATGCGTATGGCGATTCAGGTGGCGCAATATCATCATGAGAAATGGGATGGCAGCGGTTACCCAAACCAGATCGCGGGTGAAGAAATTCCATTGGTAGGAAGAATCGCTGCGGTGGCTGATGTGTTTGATGCCCTGACAGCAGAGCGTCCTTATAAGAAGGCTTGGAGTGTCGATGAGGCACTGAGCTTGTTTGAAGAACAGAAAGGCAAACATTTTGATCCAACTATCGTTGATCTGTTCTTTCTTAAGTTGCCCGAGATTCTTGCGATTAAAGAGAAGTTTAGCGATGAGTGATGGCTTGATGTTGTCACTAAATCGTTTTGTATTATCTCTTATCATTGGCTTATTGGTGTGGTCACTAGTCATTCGCAGTGTAAACGCCGGCGAAGTGAGCGATGCAACGTTAAATCAGTGGTTAGAAAACCAACCAACGATTACCTTTGTTACCCTTACCGACCATTACCCATACTCATTTATCGATGAAGAAGGAAAGGTCTCAGGGATCATCAAAGATTGGACATTAGATCTTGAACAGCGTTTTGGTGTTCATGTTCGGTTTGTCACAGTTAACTCGCGTGTCGAGGCTAAAGCCGCGTTAGTCGACGGGCGAGGCGACGTGTTCCCATTCCAACAGTTCGACCCAAGTGAAGGTGGACGTTTTCTTGCAAGTGATCCCTATATTCCTTATCAGGTGGCTGTGATAGTCCCTATCGACAAAAAACTCGATGGAAATCTAGATCAAAATAATAAACGCCGCATTGCGATGGTAAATGAAAACATAGACTTGGAGCGTGCAGGAGTGAGGTTGAGCTCTATCGAAAGAGTCGATTTTGAGAATGTTATTGATGCGGTGCGTGCGTTAGGGTCTGGTGATGTTGAAGGCATGGTCGGTGAACCTATCACCACTATGGATCTTGCGAAAAAGATTGGCGTTCATGATCTAGCGGTCAACTATGTTTTGGAGCATTGGAAAAAGTTAGAAGCGTCGATGGTGATTCGAAATGACGAACCAGAGCTACTGACGCTAATCAACAAACAAATTGAAACTTTTGACGTTGCAAATAAGAACCAGATTTTATCAAAGTGGCTAGATACCTCTCCTTATCGAGTGCCACTAAAAGGCGTATTTGGCTTTGGTAACCCTCCGTATATGTATCCAGACAGCACCGCGGTCGGGCTAGAACACGACATTATTCAACGTGCTCTTAATGATATGGGGTATAAGCTGGGTGACGTTGTCACTCTCCCTCCTAGTGCCGCTAGAAAGGCCATCGACAACAATAATTCTATTGCCTTTGTTTCTGGCGTTCAGTTTGATGATCCTAATGCTCATTTCCTAAGTGATAAAGTTCTTAATGTTGAGTTTGTTCCTGTTTCACTGACTCGCCGCAAGCTCAAACTTGAATCTCAGAACGACCTATCACTAGGGGCGTTATTGTTCGACGAGACCTCACCAATTAAAAAGTCTGTTGAAGTACTGAAGGGTAAGTTAGACATTGGTCGTGTCGAAGATTACGAAGGTCTTGAATCGGCATTCTCACAATTGAGGGCTCAAAATGTTGACCTGTTAATGGTTGAACGAAGAGTTCTGGAGTGGTTTATCACCAATACTCGTTTTATTGAAATGGCAGAGCTAACGTTACATGACGAGTATAAAGTTGAGTATCCGATCTATGTTGACTTTAAGAGTGAGGAAATCAGAGACAGCTTCAATGCCGCGATTAACAACCTTAAACAGGCCGATGACGGTTTAAGCCAAATTATCGAGATGCAGGTTCAGAATGATCTAAGCCAAGTGCTTAAAAAGGCGAATATCATAGCGCAAATATCCGCGTATTTTATCGTCAATGACCGCTTTGAAGAGTTAACCGAAGTTTTTGAAATTTTCGATACGGACAGTTCATTTCAGGTGATCACTGCACAGGCGGATAATAGTAATCGTCCAATCAAATCTTGGTACATCGGTAACCTAGTTGATGAATATGGAGAGAAGAAAAACACCTCTCACTTTTCATCAGTCACCAAGGTGGCAAATTATCGAACCAAAGGAGGGAGCACCAATTCTGGTTCGATGACTTTCTACTTTGATGTTCAGTCGTTAGAGCGGAACCATGTTTATTTTCCATCAGTCGAACAATTTAGTTCATTCGGAGATGCGGCGAAACGCTATATTGCGGATGTTTATCAAGCGAGTAATTTGACTGGAGAGATCTTAAATCTAAGCCAAAAAGAGAGGAAGTGGATCAAAGACAATCCGGATGTTCGGATAGGTATCGATCCAAATTCGTTGCCTTATGAGGCGGTATCCAATACCGGTGAATACATCGGTATGATTGACGATTACCTAACGCTCATTGAGCAGAAAACAGGGTTAAGTATCAACCATGTAGACGTTGCAAGTTGGTCTGAGACCCGAAGCTTGGTTGATCATCATGAAGTAGAACTGGTCTCCGCAGCACAAGAGAACCGTTCGTTAGGAGACAACGTCAAAGCAGTCAAGAGCCTGTTTTCAAGCCGTTTAGCTATTGCATCGAGACGAGACATAAGTAGCTTGGTGCTTGAGGAAGCTGAAGGATGGAAAATCGGTATCTTGAAGAACGCAGCAAATACCGATGCGATTGTCGGGAAATACCCGAATATTGAATGGGTGAAAGTAGAATCCACTGAAGATGGGCTTAACCGACTGGATGATGAAACCCTAGATGGCATGATCGATACTGTCGAAGTCCTAAACTACATCATTGATTCATTTGGTCATCGTGAGGTCGGAATTATCGGACGACTTGATTTTTTCCTTTCACCCACCTTACACGTCATTAAGTCTGAACCTTTGCTCTATTCCATTGTGAATAAGGCAATTGAGAGCATTTCTGCTGAAGAACGTCAAAAGATCTCAGCAAAATGGGCGGCGCCTAAAGCGATAGAAAGAGTTGACTATCAATTGGTTTACACCATTTCGGTTTTTTCTCTGGTGATCCTTCTTCTTATTATTTTTTGGAATCGTAAATTAACTAAGCAGATCATTATTGCTAAGGAAGCGACCGAAGCTCTAGAAAAGGCGCAGAACCAACTCTACAACATGCTAAATAGCTCTCCAATCGCCGCTAGTGTTGTGTTAGAAGAGAAGGTTCGCTATGCCAACGATACTGCGAAACGCCTGTTTGGGGTTGAAGATCTGGATCTTGATTCTATCGATGCGGCTGCTATTCATGACTCTTTATCCGTTCGGGACGATGTACATAAGGAGCTTAATCTCAATGGAAAGGTGGTAAACAGAGAGTTGGTGCTAAGAAAGTCTGACGGAACCCGTTTCGTCGCGCTCGTCAGCTATTATTTGTTTGAGCTAGATGGCGAGATAGCAACACTATTTTGGGCATTCGATATTTCAGAAATGAAACGCCTAAACGAACAACTTGAAGAAGAGAAACAGAGAGCCGATCTGGCTAGCCAAGCTAAATCGGAATTCTTAGCCAATATGAGTCACGAAATTAGAACGCCAATGAACGCAATAATTGGTTTGTCTTATCTGGCCATTGGCGAAATATCTAATCCTGTTGCTCGAAACTATATTGAGAAAGTGCACCGTTCGGGGCATTCACTGTTAAGCATCATTAATGACATCCTCGACTTCTCTAAGATAGAGGCGGGACAGCTTGCCATTGATAGCATCCCATTTGATCCCGCAACGACCTTTAAAGATGTGATTGAGTTGATGGAGTCGAAAGCGGCTGAGAAACAACTCAATTTGTCGATGGTCATAGACCCAGAATTAGACGCGCCATTACAAGGCGATCCCTTGAGGTTGTTCCAAGTCATACTCAACCTTGTGGGCAACGCGATTAAGTTTACGGAAAAAGGCAGCGTAGCGTTAACGGTGGAGCATGTTGACTCGAACGATAGCAGCCTAACCATGAAAGTGAGTGTGATGGATACCGGGATAGGCATCTCGGATGAGAACCGTCACAAGCTGTTTGAAGCCTTTAGCCAAGCGGATACCACTACAACACGTCGGTTTGGCGGTACAGGGCTTGGGCTCAACATTAGCCAGAAATTAGTGCATGCGATGGGCAGTCAAATTACGGTAGAGAGTGTTTACGGGCAAGGCAGTGAGTTCTCCTTTGTACTGACATTGCCACGATCAAGCTCGGATGCGTTAGCCGATTTCAAAGCCCAAGAGTTGCAGTTGGATTATCAGATAGAGTTCAAAGGCCAAAGAGTGTTATTGGTTGAAGACAATGAGCTGAACCAAGATCTCGCCTTAGCATTTTTCAGTCGTTCTAATTTAAATGCCGATCTTGCTGAAAACGGAAAGGAAGCGCTTGAACTAGCTAAAAACAACGACTACGAAATAATCTTTATGGATCTTCAAATGCCAATTATGGACGGCTTTGAAGCTACCCGTTTGATTCGTGAATTCGATACAGATGTACCGATTATTGCAATGTCGGCCAATGTTTTTGCTGATGCGAAACAACGAGCGAGGGCGTCGGGCGTAACGGACTTCTTGGATAAGCCAATTGTTATTGATAAAGCGATGTCTTTGATTACTCGATATATTGTTCCTGAGGTGTTAGTTGAAGGTCGAGCGCCATCAGACACGCCTTCAGATGCGATACAGACGGGTGATTCTGGTGAGAGTGCGGAATTACACTCCGATACTCACATAGAGCCGCCTGTTTTCTCTCAGTCGAGGTTTGAACAATTGACTTATCATGATGTGAAGCTGCAAGCCAAAATGCTTGATAGGTTCTGCCAAGGCTCGCCAGACATGATGTCGGAAGCTTTTGATAATTTAGTACAAGGCGAATGGGAGACGTTAGAGCGTAATCTACATACCTTAAAAAGCATGGCAGCTGCGATTGGTGGATTGCGATTGGCAGAGTTACTCAAAGATTTAGAAAGCAAAGCTCATAACAAGGCGTGTGATGAAGAGGATCTTAAGCAAGGCGAACTTGGGTTAATCGAATTGATTAGAGCGGTTGAGAGCAGCTTTGATGTGTCTGGTGCCAAAGGATCCAATACGACAAGTACTGACGAAGCCGATGCGAGTATTATTGATACCTCTGACTCACCGAACATCACGTCAGAACAGTATGCTCAGTTGCTATCACTGCTGGATGCTTATGACAACGACGCAACTCAATATGTGACTGATTTACTGGCACAGTATCCACATTCTGCGGTTCTCAAAGATGTTCGAAGTGCGTTAGATCATTACGACTTTGAACGAGCCAAAGAGGGGCTCAGCGCTTCTGAGTAGCTGTCTTTTATTAATATCACTTCAACATTAAAGCCTTTAGCTCTTACAGCGAAATAACGAACTAGCTAAAGGCTTTAAATCTATCTATACCGAACTAACCACTCACGTTCTGTTTGATCAGTTCAACAACCGTATCGTATCGGTGCGGCAGTTTTCGGTTTCGTTTTTGAACCAAATACAGCGTTTCCTCAACTTCTACCTTTGGCGGCACAACGTGTAGCTTGTCTCTATCTGGGAAGTGTTCAACCGCGCCAGCCGGTAATACAGTAAAACCCAATCCTTTTGATACGGGCAGTAAGATCTGGTGAAGCTGATTGATGTAGCCAGATCTTGGTATCTCATTAACGTTGATGTTCGCTAAGTCTTTATCTCCGCAAAGGTCGAAATACAAAGACAAATAGTGTGCGGAATCTGGGTGGGCAATCAGGCCAATGTCGTTCAATACTTGCGGTGTTATCTCCAAATCAGCAAGGCTGTGATGGACAATAAGACACAGTGCTTCTTTGCCAATAACTTGGCTCTGATAATAGCTGTCATTGGGTGAATGTCTTACGATTCCAATATCGGTGGTGCCTTGGATTAGGTCGTTCAATATCTTTTTGTTCGGTGCCGCTTCTAGGTTGATGCTCAGGTCTTGATGTTGCTGCTGCAGTTCAAGAAGCTTGGGATACAGACGCAAAGAGAGTGAACCCGAACAGGATAGATGACATTGCCCAGAATAAGGATTGTCGAAACTCAGAGATTCGAATAGATCTTCTTGGTCTTTTTCTAGCTTCAGTGCATAGCGATACATAATTCGACCTTGTTCGGTCAGTTCGAAGCTCTTATTTTCCCTCGATAACAAGTCACAGTTACAAGCTTGCTCAAGCTTTTTGATGTGTTGGCTAACGCCAGGCTGTGTCATATACAGCTTTTCTGCAGTTTGGGTGAAATGACCAACTTCAACCAGAGCCTTAAATGTATTGAGCCAAAGTGGATTAATCATACTCACCTTTAAATGCTAACGCCTATGGATAAAAAGGCTTACAAGTAACAGAGCCTCTAAATAACAAATCCTATAAACAACAAAGCTTTTGAATAACAAAAAATTATTATTATCTTAAGTGATGATAATTTCAACTCTAGAGCGTAAAGCAACGAAGATCAAAGCACCTTTGGCGGAATACACTTCGAAGTCGAGACTCGTGGCTCTTTAATTGAGTGCTTTGGTGAGGTCATTAAAAGTAACAAAGAGTTGCGACTTTGTTGATTTTTTGTTCTATTGACCAACTGTGCTCATATTTAGGAACGAAGATGAATAGAAATGTTTGGCTGCTCTCACTGTGTCAGGCTTTGTTGATGACGGGCAACATATTACTGATCTCAGTGATTGGCTTGATAGGCAAACAGATTGCACCCAGTGTCAGCATGATTACTTTGCCTGTAGCGTTGCAGTTTTTAGGCTTAATGGCAGCCACTATTCCTGCATCTTTAATTTCAGGAAAATTAGGACGAAAACGAGGGTTCAGTATCGGTAATGTGGTTGGCATTACAGGGGCGAGCCTTGCAACTTACGCTTTATCTCAGCAACATTTCTATCTGTTTTGTTTCGCCACATTTTTGCTTGGGATAGGTATTGGTTTTGGTACGCTTTATCGTTTCGCGGCTATCGAAGTGTGTGACGAAAATGCACGCCACCGTGCGATTTCAATATCAATGGCTGGTGGAGTATTGGCGGCGGTACTTGGGCCTAACTTAGCGATCATGTCTCAACAATGGTCAGCAGATGGCTTGTACATCGGTGCTTTTGCTTCGCTGATCGGCCTAAACATCTTAGCTTTAGCCTTGTTACAAACCATTCAGTTTCCTAAGGTCTCTTTTAATAGACAGGCTCCCAAAGCCGACCCTTTAAGTGTGATCGTTAAAGCGCCGAACTTTATTGGCGCTGTGTTTGCGGCCATGGTTGCTTACGCAGTAATGAACATTTTGATGACGGCAACGCCATTGGCGATGATTGGTTGCGGATTCGATTTTACTAAGGCCGCTGGTGTCATTGAGTGGCACGTATTGGGTATGTTTGTACCTGCATTCTTTACGGGTTCCCTCATCGAGAAGTTCGGCTCAAGAATGATGATCCTTGCGGGTGGTGTGTTATTTGTGGTGAGTATTGCCATCAATATCCATGGCGTATCAATTTGGCACTTCAGGGCGGCTTTGGTCGTGCTTGGTGTGGGTTGGAACTTTATGTTCATCGCTGCAACAGGTTTATTCAGCCAGTCGTATCAAGCTCAAAACAAAGCTAAGGCACAAGCGTTCAATGAATTTGTTGTGTTTGGTTGTGTGACTGTCACGGCGCTACTGTCTGGTTGGTTGGAGTCAACAGCAGGGTGGCAGAACCTTAATCTCTACGTATTACCATTCGTTTTGGCCGTAATTTTGTTGTTTGCATTCAGTGCGCGTAAATCACGCATTCAAAAGCAGCCCGTGTAATGGTTCGTCGAATGGTGGTTCAGCAAGTTTTTTACTGTGACTAAACCCCTAGTATCTTAAATTGCGACCAATAAAAAGCCCTACCGAATCGGTAGGGCTTTCGCTTATGGCTTAAATAATGACGTTTTCTTAAAACTGCTGTCGTGGTTTATATCCTGTGACAACAGTACTTAAGCTTATTTTGTAAATCCTCATGATAGAGCCTGCTATGATTTACAGGTCGACTAAAATTGTCTTAGTCGTAATCCCGCCTTGGTCATCGATTATCTTCAGTGTCACCTTGTGCTTACCGTATGAAGGGAAGATTGAAGTGAATGTACGACCTCGTTTCACCTTACCGTTTGGAAGTGTCCACTCGGTATCAACAATACGACCATCACTGTCTGAACTTGTTGACCACATGGTTACCCAGCGACCCAAGTGAATGTACTTCGCGCTTGCTTCTGGAAGAGCGTTTGGAGATTCAACACTCACTACGGAGCTGAACGAATCGGTATTGCCTTTGTCGTCGACAACAGTCAAGTTCACCGTGTATTCACCTGCTTGCTCGTAAGACCAAGTTGGTGTCACTTCGTTACTTGTTGTTCCGTTGCCCAAGTCCCATAGATAACTGGTGATCTCACCGTCTTGGTCTGAGCTAAAGTTACGTGCTGAAACGTTCAGGCCAGTGACATTAAGCTCGAAGTTCGCAGTAGGAGCGATGTTGTGTTGGCTTACTTTAGATAAGCGAACCACACCGTATTCGTTGTTGTCACTCTGATTCACAATATCGACCGCTAAACCAAACTCCGTCAGGATACGCCCTGAGTCTGGTGCTTGAGGCGATGTGTAATCTTGGTCATCAGAGAAGCTAGCATTGCCAACTAAACTGGTATCTTCGAGCACATCATTGTCGCTGTTTACAAGACGCATTGGAGTATGATCTTTGAGTGAAAACGCCGCATCACGAACTTGGTAACGAGTTTGAGCGACTTCACCGGATTTTTCCCAAGTCATTGCATTCTGGTCGGCATCGACCACACCTAACCAACCTTCACCTGGGTGTTTGCCTACCCAGTTATCAGTCAGAGATTCGTCTACGTACCAAATAATCAAACCCGGATCGAATGAGATCAGTTGGCCCATGCGTTTGATGTTGGCTAGACCCTCATCAACGTCCATGTGGCTGCGCCATTGCAACAGGTAGTAGTGTTGCGCTTGGTGGAACCCATTACTCAGCTTGTAACCATTTAGGGCGAAGGTGGAGTTGCTCTCACCATCGTCTATTAAGGTTACTTCACCATCAACGACCACACTGAGGTTATCCAAATAGAAACCTTCCATCGCCAAGCCACCATCGGTGATGTATTCAAACGAAAGCTCTACTTCTTGGCCTGCCCATTGTGAAACGTCGAACTCAGCATCAATCCACCCGCCAGATTCGCCGCCAATAGCAGGAACGAGGCCAGTATTGTACGGGTCATCCATTGAGGTGATGTTGCCGGCAATGGCTTGTCCATTCACGAGTACGCGTGCAAAGTCGTAGTCTTTCTCAATTTCATACCAAGTTTTGAACGAAAGCAGTGCAGAATCGCCGGCTGGAATCACCAACTTGCGTGTCATGCTGTTTTTCAGGTCATCGCCTTTTTGAGAGTGGAACGAATACTCACCAGCAAACGGTTTTAAACCTTCGATCTGTTTTTCTGGAAGATCCACTTTAATCATGTTCGGACGGTTGTTATCCGTTGTTTGGAACAACGTATAAACCTGTGGGTTGTCTTCTAGGTCATCAATCGAGATTTGATCATCGTTAACCCAGCGACCACCAATCGACTTCTGTAGGAAGTGTTTTGCCCAAGAGCTGAATGCCGTTGGCTGTGTGCCACCAATTTGACCAGCCCAACTGCCCGAAGACATGATTGACCAGTAAGAGACAGGTTCACCCTTGCCTGTATATTGCGTGTCGTACTCGTCTGGCAAGCCTAAATCATGGCCATACTCGTGAGCACATACACCAGCTGCGGCATCAATCGGTTGAATCGTGTAATCAAATGCTGCGTATTGGCCACCAAAGCGGTCTGGAAGCGAGCTAGAGGTGCCTTTAAGTACATGAGTGCGACCAAGGTTGAATCGGTGAGACCAAATCGCATCAGGGCCTAATACGCCACCACCGGCTTCTTCACCAACAGATGCGTGGAACACCATTAGATGATCAATCACACCATCGGGTTCACGGAAGTTTCCGTCACCGTCGTAATCGTAACGATCTTCAATATCGTAATCGGCTAGGTTGATGCTAGGATCTTGAGCCAATTGATTCAGTGCTTCGCGAACCAGTTCTTGCGCGTTGAGATCGTTGTCGGTAGTAGGGGAGTTACCCCCATAGAATGACGCAGGTTTAGAGGCGCGATACCAACCTGCAGCTTGGCCCGCAACGCTGTAACTATCACCAGATTCGCTTTGGTAATACTGACGCATCGAGATTAGGTTTTCGCCGTTTGGCCCAGTGTAGCCAGAGTTTGAAAACAACAACTCTTGATAATGTTCTGGGTTGTAGCTCTCGTAGAGCATTTGTGTGTGCTCTTCGGTCAGTTTGTTGTTATCCCAGTTCAAATCAGGGAAATCGACTAACAGAGCGAGTACTTTATCGGTACGCTTGGTGCCGACTTCTAACGCAAAGACGCTCGCCTTTTTAACACCAGATCCTTTTTCTATGGCTTTAAGTATTTTCGCTCGTTGCTCAAGTGCTTTTTTACCGAATTGAGCGTCACCTTTAAAACCGGAAGTGATTTTATTCTTCAAGTAGCGGTCAAGTGCGTCGTGCTTTGCCACATCGGTTGCATCTTGGTCGACTAAGCCCTGTCTAACTAGCATTTCAATGAGTTTGTCTTCATTAACAACGCCTAAATCAATAGGTGTTTTTGCATAACTACTGACGCTAAATAGAGTAAGCATTGCTGAAGCCAACAATGTTTTTCTCATCATTTTCATTATATTTTCCTTTTATATTTCCATGTCGATATCAGTATCAACTTGCCTTATTCGGAGCTGTTGTCCGAGTTTGGCCTAATACACTCTTGTGGTGTCTTATTTAACTGACGTGTGTTTGTTGTATTTTTTTTACTTTCTATCTCCTTTGTATTGGTTGTCTCTTTTCTACTTTTTGAATCAAACGGAGTGCTCTTCGCTTTTTTAGCGTTGAGATAGATACGTAAAGCTTCTTGATTTTCCTCATAGGTTAAGCTAGAACAGATAACACCTCGTTTAATCAATGACTTAAGCAATAGTTCATCGTTCTCAATAGTGGAAGCCTGTGACAGTGATGACAAAGTTAGAACCATTAAAGTCATTGCTTTTATGGGTGTTTTTGTAAGAATCTTAGTTGTGCGAGCCTCGGTTGTAAGAGGCGCTGTTATAAGGAGCATATTAAAAAGAGCCATCAGTTTTGATTATGTAACAAAATATATTTATAAAATTAACCAATCAAATAGATAATTATTACAAGCAATTGTTCGTTCCGATTTCAACATTTAAAGTTAATATCAAATAATGGTCGTTATTTATTTTATTATCAGCTATTTAATGAGTTTTGTTGAATGAATAGTTGATAGTTTGGATTTTAATAATCTTGGTTGGGAAGTGATTATTATCTTGAGAGTACTTTATACAAGGTATGGAGTTATAAGTAATAAGATGCGTTTTATATTCTCTGTGTTTAAACATTGCATTTAATAATTGAGTTATTAGTAAATACCTGTGCTGAAATTATTTTCACACGAAATATCAATAATTAGGGTGTTGAGAATGATTTTCAGTGTTTCAAGGGCGTGAAATTTAAAAATAGCGGAGGTGATAGGAGTACCAAGTCGTAAAAAAGAACCCGTATTTGAGTTCTTTTCCTTTTATTCTTGTTGGCGATTTACTTATTACTGAGAGACATCGCGATAAAAATACCGTTCGCAAGTGCTTGGATTCATGCGCTTAATGACGTTTGATATCACAGCGACAACCAACACCGAGAATACAAGCCTTCCCCAAAATATGGTGTAGAAATCAGCCCCGATGAGTAGGATCAACAACGTATCTTCAATTAAACTGTGGAGCAAGTTGAGCAACATGATTGCGGTGAATACGTCTCTTGCTGAGATATGCCCTTTCTTGGCTTCATTGATTAATAAGCCGCCACCAAACGAAAGGCCGAGCGTGATTCCTATTATTGTTAGGTTTGTTGCGTCTTTGCTGATTCCTAGCAGCCTCAAGAACGGTCTTAACAATATTGCCATGAGCTTTTCAATGCCGAGAATCTTTAAAACTTTGAGTAACAGTAATAGTACTGAGATTACCATGAAGATAACCGCAAAGTTCTTGAACTGTTCAAGCGCCCAACCAAGATAACTCGTGTCTCCAGATACTTCCGGTTGCCAAAGCACGGTTGCTGGGTAGTTGAGCCAGTCTCCGTATTGATAACTGAGGTTGAGTAGCCATGCCAGCACTAAGCTTCCCCCCACTCTCACCGATAGGGTAGCCAGCCAGCTAACACCTGCTTTTTTGGCAATAGCGCCTTCAATTGGCAATGAGTGAGCAAGGAGCATCATGCTGCCTAAAATTGAGGCTTGAGCAACCGTTAAGGGAACATCGGAATTAATAAGGATAATTAGCCCGGCATAGATGTTGGTGAGTATGGTAGTTGCCCATACTAGACCCATTTCTTTGGGTAATCCGACGCTTTCCATTATAGGGCTTAGCCATTCGCTAAGAATCATTATGCCGCCAAGCTCTTCGACGACTTTTATCAATATGATGATTGGAATCATGATACGGAAAAGCGTCGAAGTGACATCGAAGATTTCTTTGAGGAGCTCTTTGAAAAATTGATAGGTTGATTTCATTGTTACGACCATAACTCGTTGTGTTGTATAAAAAGATCTTACCGCGATTGTTGTGATTATTATTTCAAAAATAACCTATAAAGTTGCCTGTAATTTTTAAATTGCCTTAAAGTAAGAAATTATCAATCAAAAAATCATGGTTTAAGAAATTATGGAAATAGACCGTATAGATAGAAGCATATTGGTTGAGCTTCAGAAGAATAACCGGATCCCTAATCAATCGTTAGCCGAGATCGTAGGGCTATCACCTCCTGCTTGCTTAAAGCGAGTGAAACGATTGAGGCAAGAGGGCGTGATAGTCGGTGATGTATCGATCATTAATCCTGAGCTTACTGGTAGCAAGATGACCCTAGTTGTGTCCGTTGAAATGGAGCGCGATCGAGGGGATATCTATCAAATTTTTCGCCATTCTATTTCTAAGGCGTCAGAGGTTACTCAGTGCTATCAGATATCAGGCAGCTTTGATTTTATGTTGATTGTTACGGTGAAAGATATACAAGCTTACGAAGACTTTGTTGAACGAGTATTGCGCAAAGATCTGAATATTCGCAAGTTCCATACCTCAGTCTCTATGAGAACCGTGAAATTTACCACTGCAGTTAACTTAGATGAGTCATGACCTTTAGTCAGATAGAGGTGTGAACAATTAGATCAAAGGCATAATAGTTAGGAAAGAGACGTAGCGTTTAGAGTTTTGTGAGGTGCATGGGTTATTTTTGTATAAATAGCAGTCATTTACACAAAATGTTACGTTCGCATTTTGTCATAACTTTAATAATTGTATATATTCCTCGGCTACAATAATAGTTAACAAAAGTTAATATAATGACAGCCAGCTCTCCTTCTCAATCTCGTGAAACGCTTTTAAGCGAAAATGAACAACTTGTCTCAACTACTGACCTTAAAGGTGTGATTACCTATAGTAATGACGCTTTTTGCCGCATTGCAGAATACAACCAAGATGAATTACTTGGGCAAAACCATAATATTGTTAGGCATGGTGATATGCCTAAAGCGGCTTTTGCCGATATGTGGGTGAATCTAAAACAAGGAAAGGCGTGGCGCGGGATCGTAAAAAACAAAACTAAATCCGGTGGGTACTACTGGGTTGATGCTTACGTTACCCCTATTTATGATGGCGGGAAGGTGAGTGGCTATCAGTCTGTTCGTGTTAAGCCGAAAAGCGAGTGGGTGCAAGTTGCGGATAAGGCCTATCAAAGCTTATTGAAAGCTGAGACGTCAGGTCGCCAATGGTCACTACAGATCAGTGACAGTGTTCGTTACGCAGTATTACTCGGCTCTTTGGCTGCGCCTCTGATTTCAAATCTTGTAGAAGTAGGGCAAGCATCGCAGTGGATATTGAGTCTTCTTCCTGTTTCTGCTCTCGCACTGCTTTTCCGACAAGAGCTCATTGATACTCCATTACAGTTGAAAAAACTGCAATCTAAATTCGATAGTGTCAGTCGCCTTGTCTACTCAGGTAACAGTCAGTACTCTGTTGCCGATTTTCATCTCAAGCTGATGTCTGCACGAATTCGCACTGTATTAGGCCGTATGACAGACTCAGCGAAACCATTGCAAGATTTAGCTGATAATCTTAATGCGACGTCATACCAAGTCACTGAAGCGCTTGATCAGCAGACAAAAGATATTCTTCAGGTACGTGAAGCAACTGAAGAGGTTGAGGTAACCGCCAATGAAGTCTCTTCTCGTACAGAAGAAGCTCACCAAATTGTCGATGTTACCTTGCAAACTTGTGCTGGTGCTAAAGAGAGCATTGATCAAACCCATCGTAACCTTGAAAACTTGGCATCTCAGGCGGAGAAAGCGACGCACACGACTTACCAATTGAGCGACCAAGCGCAAAGCGTGAGCAAGATAATGGAAGAGATTGGTGGTATCGCTGAGCAAACCAACTTGTTGGCACTTAACGCCGCGATTGAAGCGGCAAGAGCAGGCGAGCAAGGAAGAGGCTTTGCAGTTGTTGCCGATGAAGTACGTGCGTTATCTGGGCGAACGTCAAAGGCCACAGTTCAGATTAAAGAGAGCATCGATACCATGCTGGCGACGATTGAAAGCTGGCAGAAAGATATTCTGGCGAACCGAGACCAAACAGACGCGTGCGGTGATGTTGCGAAGGTGAGCGCAGAGCGTTTATCTGAAGTTGAAAATCTAATGCAATCGATGAATGAATTGATGCAATCTGTTGAAAGCTCTGCTCATAAACAACGTGAACTATCGAGCGAAGTAAACCTGCATATGCAGTCTATCGCTTCTACCGCAGAGCAAAACTTGGTTGCAACACATTCCGTGAAAGACCACTCCACAGAGCTAAAAGAGCAAGTGAATGAGTTCTATCACTTAGCGAAGCGCTTCGAAGAAAAATAGCGGTTAGATTTTAGAGTAATGAGAAATAAGAGAAGCCTAGCGAAACTAGCAGGGCTTTTTTGTGGCTCAAAAGAGCAGATTACAAAAACAGAAAGCCCCCAATAATTGATGTCCAACTGTTGGGGGCCGTTCATAATGCAGGCTCTTTAGTGTGTTTAGGGCGTGTTGACCTTTCGTGGTTAAATTTTGTTCGAGATAAAAGCGTTTTAAT